>UQWT01000061.1 GCA_900544815.1 uncultured Bacteroidales bacterium
CGAGTTTACAAGACAGGAGGTTATACAGAAATATCAGCTTGGCACCTCTGCAAACGTTAGCATTATTAAAAGAGCTTTAATAAAAAAGGAGATCATAGAGATAGAAAAACGTCAGGTTGTTATTTCAGATCCTGTAATGGAGGTATGGCTGAAAAAAGAATTAGGAAGGTAATTCTTTAATTTGTCTGGATGATGAAAAGGGCGGCACACTTTGGCCGCCCTCTCTATTGAGATATAGTAATAAGTGCTTTTTAGTTGAACTTATACTTTACAAACAGCTCTATTGCCTGATACTCTGCCATACCTAACTTGTCAAACATAACTGCTGTATTGTGGTTTCTCTCCTCTGCTCTTAGCCAGAACTCCCTCTTGTCTGAACCAGGGAACAAAGGACGGTCTTTCTGAGACTGATGGCGGAAAATTGCCTCTCGTTTAATCTCAACCTCCTCCGGACTGAGCGGAACTGCCATCTCTGCCTCTGCAACATCCCACTCCTGCCATGCGCCTCTGTACATCCATACTCTGCAGTCTTTAAACCATTCCTCATTCTTAAGCTCTTCGCAAGCTGCAATAACCGCCTGGAAGCATACTCTGTGTGTTCCATGAGGGTCTGAAAGGTCTCCTGCTGCAAAGATCTGATGAGGCTTCACCTGTCTCAAAAGGTTCTTTACAATATCTATATCCTCTCTTCCAAGAGGTTTCTTCTTAACTCCACCTGTCTCATAGAAAGGAAGTTCAAGGAAGTGTACCCTCTCCTCGGGAATTCCAAGATAACGGCATGCAGCTCTTGCCTCGCCACGTCTTATTATGGTCTTTATCTGTCTTACATCCAATGGATCTGCCTCACCCGGATGTTTCCTCTTAAGCTCCTCCTCAATCTTTTTGTACATCTCCTCTGCTTTGTCTGAGTTGAAATCAAAGATTGGGCAGCTCTCTCTTATGAAATCCAAATATCTTATTACATCGTGGTCGAATACTGCAATGTTTCCAGATACTTGATAAGCCATATGAAGTTCATGTCCCTGTGCCGAAAGACGTGCAACGGTTCCTCCCATAGAGATTACATCATCGTCGGGATGCGGGCTGAATACAACAACACGTTTAGGGTAGGGGAGTGCCCTCTCCGGTCTTGTTGAGTCATCTGCATTAGGCTTTCCACCCGGCCAGCCGGATATTGTGTGTTGAAGGTCGTTGAATACTTTTATATTTATTGCGCTTGCCGGGCCGCGTTGGGTTACAAGGTCGCTCATACCGTTGTCGTTGTAGTCGCGGTCTGTAAGTTTTAGGATTGGCTTATCCAATTTCTTGCAGAGCCAGAATACAGATTTTTTTGTCATGTAGTCTGTCCACTCGCATTTGTCGGTGAGCCATGGTGTTGCAATTCTTGTAAGCTCTACAGAGGCTGCCTCGTCTATGAACAGATTGATGTTTTTATGCTCTTGAAGATATGAGTCTGGCAACTGATCTGTGATAGTTCCTTCTACCATCTTCTTTACAGATTTTGCCTTTCCCTCTCCCCAAGCAAGGTAGTAGAAGAGTTTTGCATCTGTAAGGGTCTTTATACCCATTGTTATTGCGTGATATGGAACATATTCAACTCCAAAGAAGCCACTTGCAGCTGCAACTCTCGATGTATAGTTAAGTGTAATCTGTCTTGTTGTTGAGTTGTATGGTGAACCAGGTTCGTTGGAACCCATTCCGCCGGTTATTACAATGTCTAATCCTCCATAGCTTGCAATCTTGGCCTCATACTGCTCACAATACTCTGTAATATTCTCTTTTGCTTCACTTTCAAGGCAGTGTATGTTTTCTGCCGGAATGTCAACAAGGTCAAACAGATACTCCTTAAGGAATCTGTAGTGGCTCTGCAGTTCGTTCCTGTCTAACGGATAATATTCGTCAATGGAGAAGACAACGATATTCTTAAAGCTTAATGTGCCGTTTTCGTATGCTTTTACGAACTCGTCATAAACTTTAATACATGATGACGATGCATCAAGTGCTAAAACTGTTTTCTTTCCATTAGCAATATTCTCATTATTAACGGCAATAACATTGTCGACAATAATCTTTGTGGCATCTTCCTGCTCTTTGAAGATGCTCACAGGCAATTTCTCATAACGCCGAGAAAAATTTGATGAAAGTATCATATTAAACTATATAAGTAAAATTCCAAAAACCTCTTTTTCTGTTATTTATACAATAGCCTTCCTTACAGCTATCAGTTTTTCAAGAAGTTTCTCCATTAGTTCTAGTTTAAGCATATTTGCACCGTCTGACTTTGCTACAGCCGGATTTGGATGGGTTTCCATAAACAGACCGTCTGCTCCAACAGCTATTGCAGCTTTTGAGAGTGTCTCAATCATTTGCGGCTGGCCACCCGTTACGCCCGATGACTGGTTTGGTTGTTGCAGACTGTGCGTTACATCCATAACAACAGGATAACCAAAGGATTGCATTGTAGGAATGCTTCTAAAATCTACAACAAGATCTGAGTATCCGAACATTGTACCTCTGTCTGTGAGTATTATTTTGTTATTTCCGTAGTGTTCAACTTTTTCTGCCGCGAATTTCATTGAGGAGGGGGAGAGGAACTGCCCTTTTTTGATGTTTACATACCTGCCGGTTTCCGCTGCAGCCTCCAAAAGATCTGTCTGCCTGCATAAGAATGCCGGAATCTGCAGTATATCAATATCGTAACTTGCGGCAAGCTCTGCTTCGCAGGGATTATGTATATCTGTAAGCACAGGTACATCCAACTCTCTTCTTATGCTCTGCAATATCTGTAGCCCCTCTTTGTCTCCTATACCTGTAAAAGATGTTACTTTAGATCTGTTTGCCTTTCTATATGATGCTTTAAAGATGAAAGGAATCTGGAGTTTGGTGGTGATCTCCATTAGTCTTCTTGCAATTTCAAATGTTATCTCTTCGCCCTCTATAACACACGGACCGGCTATTAGGAAAAACATATTGTTGTTGTAATTTGCTATGTTGCCTATCTGTAAACTCTCCATTGCATAAATTTTGGCGCAAAGTTAACAATTATTTGAAAATGCAATCTCTTAATACCCGTATTTCTCCCAAAGTTTTGAGAATCTTCTGCGAATCTCCTCCTCTTTTGCGTTTTTTCCGGGGTCGTATAATCTGCTTCCCGACAACTCCTGCGGAAGAAATTCCAGATCTGCAAAGTTCCCCTCGTATGAGTGGGCATATTTATAATCGTTGCCGTATCCAAGCTCCTTCATAAGTTTGGTTGGAGCATTTCTCAGATGCATTGGAACAGGCAGATCCCCCTCCCTTTTTACAAGTTCCATAGCTGCATCTATTGCCATATATGCAGAATTGCTCTTTTGACATGATGCCAAATAGATTGCGGTTTCAGACAGCGGTATTCTCCCCTCAGGCATACCTATATTATGTACCGCCTCAAAACATGCCTGCGCAAGAAGCAGGGCGTTAGGATTGGCAAGTCCAATATCCTCTGCCGCTAAGATGACCATTCTGCGGGCAATGAAAAGTGGGTCTTCGCCACCTGCAATCATCCTTGCCATCCAATATACAGCTGCATTTGGGTCTGACCCCCTTATACTCTTTATAAATGCAGATATAATATCGTAATGTTTCTCTCCGTTTTTGTCATAGAGAGCCATATTTTCCTGGATCTTGTCCTTGACTGTATTGTTGTTGATTATTATTGTGTTGTTTTTGTCGGGACCTGAATTAACTATAATCTCTAAGATATTCAGTAGTTTACGTGCATCACCACCGCTGTAACGGTACAACAGCTCCTTTTCTTCTACTTTTATATTTAACGTCTTAAGATATTCATCTTCTGTTACAGCTCTGTTGAGAAGCGTATCTAAATCTTTAATTTCCAATTCTTTAAGAACAAATACCTGACAACGGGAGAGTAGGGGGCTTATCACCTCAAATGAGGGATTCTCTGTTGTTGCTCCAATTAGTGTAAAGACACCCTCTTCTACTGCTCCAAGCAGAGCATCTTGCTGTCCTTTATTGAATCTGTGAATCTCGTCAATGAAAAGTATTGGTGTTTTGGTCGCAAAGAGACTACCGTTTTTAGATTTTTCTATAACGTCTCTAATGTCTTTAACTCCCGAACTTATTGCAGATAGCGTGTAGAACGGCCGGTCTAATTGCTTGGCTATTATCTTGGCAAGCGTTGTTTTTCCAACTCCGGGAGGACCCCAAAGAATGAATGACGATATATTTCCTGTATCTATCATTCTCCGGAGTATTGCGCCTTGTCCAATTAGATGCTCCTGCCCAACATAATCTTTTAATGTGTGAGGGCGCATCCTTTCGGGTAACGGAATGCGTTGCCCGTTGCTGCTTGCTGTATTGCCGGTGACATTGTCCATGGTAAAGATGTTCATTTATTTTTCTACTGCACTTTAACCGTTTCTTGTGTTTAAACTGCAAATGTACATAAAATGGGTGTATTATCTTATCTTAGCTGTTTGTCATGAATTCTATTTAACATAATACCCATTGTGTCACTTTCTAAGTTTGTATTACCTATTATGTTACTATTTTAAGATGAACTTTTGTGAAATTTATGTAACTTCGCTTCCACTACTTAAGGATAGTTGATTTTGATTCACAGATTTTAAAATGTAAGAATTACTATTATGGAGCTTATTTTATTTTTTGCGTTATTCATTGTTGCTGTAATTTTACCGCGTAAAATTATTCTAATATTGAACAAATATTTTAGTTGTTCAATTGCGGTGTCTCGTAGCTCTCAAATATTTTTTGCTCTTTTGATAATTTTTATCATTTGTATTTTGTTATAACTCTATGTTTAAAATGAATAAACATATGTATACTCTGACGATATTATTGCAAACATAGTTATATAAATTTTTTACATTTATCAAATATGTCTGCCCTCAACAATTGCTGCGATGCCAAGAGCAGACACAGGACTAAAAATGACATATGTAGTTTTTAAATTATTTCTTCCCGACAGATTTTCCAATCATATCTGTTGCACATTATAAGATAGTTAAATGCAGACCTGTAATTCGAATATCTTCTAATTACGTTATTACATGTGTCTTTTACAATATATCGTTTCATGATACTTTTTATAATTAAGTTTTGAGTTAGTTTAGTTTATCGGCTTTAGCGTTGGCGTTGGCTTTTCTACTTTTTTACTCTCTTTACCCTTTATATTCTCTCTACTTTTTCTACCATTCAAAATGGCCAACGCCACTTGTCGGGAAGCTGAATTTATTTAAATATTATCTCGTTGTAGCTCCTTATAAAAGTAAGCATAATGAAAAGTATCCCGCTTGTTAAGATTATTCCTGCAAATAATCTGTCCCCTTTTGAGTTTAAAACGTTGTAAATTTTCTGTTTCATTGTAGTACTCTTTTGTTAGGTAACATTCAAAAAATAACTTGAGGCAACTTATTTTTTTATGTTACTATTAATGTTTCCTTTTCTTATTTTGATGCAAAGTTATTTGTGTGATATGCATAAACGCTTCATAGCTGATATTTTTTTAAGTTTTTTTTAAAATAAAGTATTCGATATGCGGCTTTTTGCATCATTTGTGTATATTTGTATCTGAATTGCGAGTTTAAATAGCCCCTCTTTAAATTACTTTAGATATTAAAAATTAATAGATATGGCAAAAGACTTATTCAACAGGTATATCTGGTTGGCAGATACAATATACAGGGCAGGTAAGATCACTTTTGAGGAGATTACAGAAAAATGGAACAAAAGTGCTCTTAATAGTGGCGAGGAGCTTACCTTAAGAACGTTCCATAACCACAGGAATGCCGTTGAAACACTGTTCGATATTGATATTGAGTGTACAAAGTCCGGTGGATATTATTATTACATTAAAAACTCCGACGATTTGGAGAATAGCGGTGTAAAACAGTGGATGCTAAGCAGTCTTACAGTTAGAAACCTCATAAATGAGAGTGCTGGTCTTAAAGACAGAATTCTATTTGAGGAGATGCCGTCCGGGAAGGAGTATTTGTCTCCCATAATAGAGGCGATGAAGGAGAATATAGTATTGGACGTGCATTACCAAAGCTTTAAGGCAGATGAGCCAAAATCTTATATCATAGAACCTTACTGCGTTAAGATATTCAAGCAAAGATGGTATCTTATTGGCCGTGATGTGGCAAAGAATCAGGTTCATATTTACGGTTTGGACAGGATTCATAAGATTAACTATACAAAACTCAAATTCAAGTATCCGCCAAGGTTCAACCCTAAGGAGTTTTTTGATACATGCTTTGGAATTACGGTTGAAGACGGCTTGCGTGCCAATATTATTCAGCTTAAAGTGGATGCAATGGAGGCCAAATATTTTAGGGCATTACCTTTGCATCATTCCCAGAAGGAGATTCAGACTACAGATGAGTATTCTGTATTTGAGTATCTTATTAAGCCAACATACGACTTTATTCAGGAGATCCTATCTCATGCAGATAAGGTAGAGGTCCTCTCCCCTTCCTTTGTACGTGATGTTGTTGCGGCATACGCCGGAAGGATGGCAGATCTGTATTTTGACTCTTACGATGAGGATGAGGCAGACACAGAGGAACAGACTCAGGATGATTCCGATATGTAGTAGATTATGTTAAGTTAAGATTAAAAACTGCGACAAGCTATTTAGGAATTTAAAAGTTTATGTAGCTTTGTTGCAGAAAAAATGATATTTGATGATAGTGAGAAACATTAATAATAATTTCTTTAATTGTAATTGTCATAGATTACAACGGGAGGGTTATTGTTAAGATTTAAGTACAAAAACAACAATCATATATGAGCCTTCCCGCTGGGAGGGCTTTTTTTATGTACCAAATATAATTTATCATGGAAAGCGTTATTATTCCAAAAGACTACAACAGTAAATTAGATGTCTGGCAAACAGAGCATGCAATTAAATTTGTAAAGGATTCATTTCAACTCGAGCTATCGGCTGCATTACATTTAAGACGAATAACAGCTCCACTTGCCGTAATGAGCGGTAAAGGGTTAAATGACAACCTTAATGGAACGGAGCCGCCCGTATCATTTAAATTATGCAACTTTCCAAAAAATGAAACACAACTGCAACAGGCCGAAATAGTGCAATCTTTGGCTAAATGGAAAAGATATGCATTATGGAGACATCATATTACGCCAGGTTTAGGCATATACACAGATATGAATGCCCTAAGGCCTAATGAGATAACAGATAACATTCATTCGATTTATGTAGATCAGTGGGATTGGGAAAAAGTAATACAATCACAAGAAAGAACTACTGCATACCTGTATAAAACAGTAAAAGAGATATACCATGCCATAAAAAGAACAGAATTTTTATTAAGCGAACAGTTTCCTGTTTTAACTCCTTTTCTTCCCGACAATATATTCTTTATTCATTCAGAAGAGCTTAGAAAGATCTATCCGGATATCAGCCCAAAGGAGAGAGAAAGAGTTATAGCAAAAGAATATGGGGCTGTTTTCATACGAGGCATTGGCGGGGAACTTTCCGACGGCTCTGTACACGATGACAGATCTCCGGATTATGATGATTGGTCAACTCCTACAGACGATGGGTATAACGGCCTTAACGGGGATATTATTGTATGGAATCCTGTATTGGAAGATTCATTTGAAATTTCATCTATGGGTATAAGGGTCTCCCCTAGTTCATTGGAAAAACAGTTGAAGATAAAATGTGCCGAAGAGAGGAAAAAATTGTATTTTCATAAACTATTGTTAGATGGTAAATTGCCGCAAACTATAGGTGGAGGTATAGGTCAGTCCAGGCTCTGTATGTTGCTTTTACACAAATATCATATAGGTGAGGTACAAGCAGGTATATGGCCCGATGATATGATAGAAGCATATGAAAAACGTGGTATTTTTACCGTGTGAATGTAATTATATCTATTTTTGCAAAAAAGAACGTCTATAGTTTACCGGCAACCATAGAACTTTTTCTGCAAGCTAACTATTATTTATACCCATTGGCAATAAACTTATTTTAAAATGTTGGCGTTAGCTTGCTCTTTTAAGGTATGCAGTGTAAACTATAGTCTATAAACTATAAACTAAACATAGGACTGTTAACAAAAAAATGAGAAAGAAAAAAGAACCTGTTATCTTACAGAATATAGAGATAGAGAGTATTGCTGCAGAGGGAAATGCACTTGCACATATGGAGGGCAAGGTATTGTTTGTACCATGGTGCATACCCGGGGATATTGTTGATGTGAGAGTTACAAAAAAGAAATCTGCATATATGGAGGGGGTAATGCAGAGAATTGTTACCCCGTCTCCGTTAAGATTGGAGCCTTTTTGTGAGCATTATACTGTTTGTGGCGGATGTAAATGGCAACCACTCCCCTATGATTTGCAGCTTAAATACAAACAACAGCAGGTTGAGGACCAACTCAAAAGGATTGGCAAGCTTGTTCTTCCGCCTATAGAACCTATTTTGGGTTCTGAAAAGACGGTTGAGTATCGCAACAAATTGGAGTTTACCTTCTCCAACAAACGTTGGATTCTAAGTGGTGAGGGTGCAGAGGGGCTTTCGGATGTGGAAAAGTTGGGGTTAGGGTTTCATATATCCGGATTTTTCGACAAGGTCTTAGATATAAAAAAATGTCATCTGCAGGCATCTCCATCTAATGAAATAAGACTGTGGATAAAACAGTATGCGATTGATAATGGTTTAAGTTTCTTTGATTTAAGGGAACAGACAGGACTCCTCAGAAATCTTGTTATCAGAACAGCCTCCACCTGTGAAGTTATGGTAATAGTTGTTTTTGCATGTGAAAGCGAGCATATAACTGAGGTGATGGAGGAGTTGAAGAATGCTTTTCCTCAGATTAATTCTCTGTATTACATTGTTAACACAAAACGCAACGATTCCATATCTGACCAGACCCCTATCCTATTCAGCGGCTCAGATGCAATCTATGAGCAGATGGAGGATTTAAAGTTTAAAATTGGTCCAAAATCGTTCTACCAAACAAACTCACTGCAGGCTTACAGACTTTATTCTGTTGTAAGGGAGTTTGCAGATCTTAAAGGTAATGAAATAGTTTATGATCTATATACCGGAACAGGTACTATTGGTTTATTCTTAAGTAACAATGCAGCTAAAGTTGTTGGCATAGAGTATGTTCCTGAGGCTATTGAGGATGCAAAGGTAAATGCTTCCAATAACGGACGCGCCAATGCTTTCTTCTTTGCAGGGGATATGAAGGATATGTTAACAGGAGATTTCATAAATGAGAACGGTAAGCCGGATGTTGTTATATTGGATCCTCCTCGCGCCGGTATTCATCCATCTGTTGCAGAGGTGCTTCTGCAGGCACAGGCTCCTCGTATGGTTTATGTAAGTTGCAATCCTGCAACTCAGGCTCGCGATCTTGCTTTGTTGCAGGAGAAATATGAGATAACCCGCGTGAGGCCTGTAGATATGTTTCCGCATACGCATCATGTAGAGAATGTTGTGGCGCTGAAACTTAGAGGATAATTTTATACCCCCCCCCAAAGCGGATAATTTGTCGGGAAGAAAATAACATTTATGCCTTTCGTGCAATATTTTCATTTTTATGGTATTTAATATACAGAACCAATAAATATTAATGCTCCGGTTTTAGTATATAAATATTTAATTATGAAAAGATTGCTGCTGTTTATACTAATGTTTGCCGGCTTACAGACCTTTTCCGGAAGTTTGTATGCCAATCACCCAGACAGTTTGCAAGTTTCCCAACAAAACGTTAAGGTACGGGATTGCAAAGTCCGCTATCAGGGCGAGGTTGCATACGAGTTTAACCAACTATTTGATGATCTTGCACTTGGTATGGCCGGATTTACAACCACCCATGGGGTAAGAATAAAAGAAAAACTTTTTGTTGGTGTGGGTACGGGTATCTTCTCTTTCTTTGATATGGGCTTATGATACCGTACTATGTTGTAGTGGTGCCTGTATATACAACTATAAAAGGATATTACCCCATTGGAAAAAAGGTAAAATGGTTTACATCATTAGATGTTGGAACCCATATCGGACCAATGATGGCATATATTTATCCTCGAATATGTATCAGTTTTTTACATAGCTGTCATTGCCGGTTAAATATTTCAACAGGCTGTCATTTAGCATTTACAGATTTTAAAGATTCCTCCGGTATAGGGCTTAAATTATCATACAGTTGGTAACGGTAACGGAAAGAGTGCTTTAATAGTTGTTACCACTGTTTCCGCTTGCGTCCTACTGCTTAACCTTACGTGCAGAGTACCTTACTTTAGCGTAGTATTCGTTAAAATATCAGTTAAAAAGCTGCGTATTATCCGTAAGACTCCTATTCATGGTTGGCAAAGATGTGAATTAATTACTAATTTTACATCGTTTTTTAATGTTATGGTCATGAATTACATTAACGACACTATTTGTGCACTTGCAACCCCTCAAGGAAGTGGGGCTATTGGCATCATAAGACTTAGCGGCATTGGTTCCATTGAGATTGTAGATAAGTTCTTTTCTGCTTCAAACGGTAGCAAAATGGCTGATATAGAATCCAATAAGATGGTTTTTGGTACTTTTTCATCTAATGGTAAACTGTTAGATGAGTGCATGGTGGCTGTTTTTAGGGCGCCGCACTCCTATACGGGTGAAACATGTGCAGAGATCTATTGTCACGGTTCTTCTTATATTCTTGGCGAGGTGCTAAAGGCTTTGCTTGCAGGTGGTGCGCGTATGGCCGAACCAGGAGAGTTCTCCAAAAGAGCATTTCTTAACGGTAAGATGGATTTAGCTCAAGCCGAGGCTGTTGCAGATCTTATTGCCAGTGAGACAGAAGCTGCCCACAATGTGGCAATGCAGCAGATGAGAGGCAGTTTTTCCAATGAGCTTAAGGAGATGCGTGAGCAGCTTCTACATTTGGTTTCTCTTATGGAGCTTGAACTGGATTTTTCTGAGGAGGATGTGGAGTTTGCAGACCGTTCAGATCTGAAATTGCTTGTGGCTAAGGTTCTCGACAAGGTGAGCACTTTGGCAGAATCTTTCTCTTTGGGAAATGTAATTAAGAACGGAGTCCCTGTGGCCATCATAGGTGCAACCAATACCGGAAAGAGCACGTTGTTGAACACTTTGCTTGGCGAAGAGAAAGCCATTGTCTCAAACATCCACGGCACCACTCGCGATGTTGTTGAGGATACAATGAATCTTAACGGCATAACATTCAGATTTACAGATACTGCCGGAATAAGAGAGACCAAAGAAACCATTGAGATGATTGGCATTGAGCGAACCTATATGAAGCTCAAACAGGCCTCAATAATAATTATGGTATTAGACGCTTCCCGACAAGAATTCTTTGATGATTCGCTTGTGAATCTTACTTCGCGCATGAACGTTGGAAAACAGCAGCTGATAATTGCTCTCAACAAGTCCGATATGTTTGGAGAGGGGGCTATTGATGTTATGGTAGAACAGATTAAAAGGCTCAGCTCAGATCTTGGGCTCTCCCCTATTGCCGTGCTGCCTATCTCAGCCAAGAACGGAGTTGGGATTGACGAACTTAAATCACTGCTTGTCTCAACCCAAAGTTCTCGTACCGTTGACCAGAACACCACTTTGGTAACCAACCTGCGTCACTACGAAGCCCTGTTAGATGCGCAACGCGCCTTGGATCGCGTTGAGGACGGCCTTAACGCCGGCACCCCTACCGACCTCGTCTCACAAGATATCCGCGAAGCCCTCTACCACCTTGGCTCCATCATTGGCGAAATCAACACCGACGAAATCCTTGGCAACATCTTCAGCAAGTTTTGCATCGGCAAGTAGGATATAGTAATCAACTGCAACAAATTAGAACCAACTATAATGAAGTCGCTGATTTTCAGCGACTTTTTATTTGCCAAAAATCCAGCTATAAACAGTTGGATACTGTTGTTCACCATATTTTTCTACCGTATTTCTACCGC
>UQWT01000062.1 GCA_900544815.1 uncultured Bacteroidales bacterium
TCCCCTTATTATGGCATGTTTGAATCTGTCTGCCTGAACTCTTGCCCAATTATCTATCTGGTTAGATGGAATATCCTCCACATAGACTGTCATATCCTGACTTGTGAATGCATTGGAACCGTCTGCCCCTATGCATGCCATAAGTTTGTCATATTCGTTTGGGATGAACAACTTTGAGGCCTCGTATGAAAGGGAGTCTATCTTTGCATACTGTGCCATTCTTTCTGCCGGATCTGTAAGGGTTCTGTAGACCTCAAACTCATGCTCTATAGCATCCAACAGAGGTTTTTCTGCTTCATAATTCTGTGTTCCAAAAGACTCTGTTCCCTTGAACATAAGGTGTTCAAAATAGTGGGCGAGTCCTGTTGTCTCACTTGGATCATTCTTACTGCCAACTCTTACTGCAATGGCTGTCTGAAGGCGAGGCGTTGCCTTATTTACAGACATATACACCTTAAGTCCGTTGCCCAAGGTATAGATTTTGGTTTGTGTAGGGTCATTTTTTACAGTCTCATACTTGCCGCCAGTTCCGCCACAAGATGCAAGAGCAAAAAGTGCCAATAAAACCAAAGAACATAATGACATTGATTTTCTCATAATCTATTATTTATAGTTGATAATTTACTGGTGTGTTTATAAATAATTATAAACCTGTAACATAAATTGCCAAGGTAGCTAAAAATCTTTATTATCTACATAAAAAAAAGATATTTTAACAATTACTTCATATCGACAAGTTGGCTTTGGCTACCAAAATTAAATCAGCTAAAGCCAATGCTAAAGCTAAAGCTGATAAACTAACTTTAAACAATAAACTATTAACTATAAACTAATATGACGTTGGCGTTGGCGTTGGCGTTGATTTATGGAAAAATTGTATCTTTGCATGACTTTAACAACAAATATAAAGTAGCGAAATGAAAAGGAACATTCTAACTTTTTTAGCCAACAATATTCCGGCGTTGGTAATGGCTTTTGCTCTGCTTTTTTCTGCGGGAAGCCTGTATGCCCAAAATGAAACTAAACCTAAAAGCAAGGATCTTACTTTTGAGAAAACAGAGCACGATTTTGGAAAATTTTCAATAAACGCAGGACCTCAACACTGCACTTTCAAATACAAGAACAATACAGACACCCCAATTGTTATAAATTATGTATTGTCATCATGCGGGTGTACAACCCCCGAATGGTCAAAGGCTCCCATAAAGCCCGGTGATAGCGGAGAGATAAAGGTTACTTTTTTAAATGATCAGGGACCGTTCCCATTTGAAAAATCTTTGATTGTTTATGCTTCGTCTAACGTAAAGCCCACCGTACTACGAGTAAGGGGTATTGTAACCAACGGTAGAACAAAATAAAAAGAATATAAATTCTAAAGAGGAATATTAAATTATGAGCGAGTCTAACGTAACAACAAAAGAGTGGCCGCCAAAAAAACATGAGAACCCGGACACAGCGTTAGTTGTGAACGATGGCGTTGAGCAGCCGCCTGTAGTTAATCCATACATCAAGAATTTTTATAAGAAAAAACCTTCGCTTCTCTCCGTTGATGAGTACATGAAGGGGATTACAGAGGGGAACACAACTATACTAAGCAAGGCTATAACATTGGTAGAAAGCTCTTTGCCTGCTCACAGGAAAATTGCACAGGACATTATAGAGAGATGCCAGATGTACTGTTCGGAAAAGAAGATGGAATCTATGCGTATTGGCATAACAGGTGTCCCCGGAGCAGGAAAAAGCACCTTTATTGAGGCGTTTGGCTCATACATAACGGATGCAGGCCACAAACTTGCAGTTTTAGCCATAGACCCAAGCTCAGAGAAGAGCAAAGGGAGTATTCTTGGAGACAAAACAAGAATGGAGACCCTTTGCAATAATCCCAAAGCTTTCATAAGGCCAAGCCCAAGCGCAGGTTCTCTTGGCGGAGTTGCACGCAAAACACGCGAAACAGTATTACTGTGCGAAGCTGCAGGATATGATGTTATCTTTATTGAAACTGTTGGTGTGGGGCAGTCCGAAACTGCTGTACACTCTATGAGCGACTTCTTTCTGCTTCTTATGCTTTCGGGCGCCGGTGACGACCTGCAGGGAATAAAACGCGGTATTATGGAGATGAGCGATCTTATTGCAATAACTAAGGCAGACGGCACAAACGTAGATAAGGCCAACCTTGCCAAAGCTTTGTACGCAAACGCACTACACCTATTTCCGCCTACAGAGTCCACTTGGGTTCCAACTGCAGTTACGTCATCTGCAGTTACAAAAGAGGGGCTCCCGGAGATATACCAGAAGATAAAGGATTACTTTGCACTTGTAAAGGGTAACGGTTATTACAGACACAAGCGCAGGGAACAGGCAAAGTTTTGGATGTATGAGAGCATAAACGAGGCGCTGAGAAATAATTTCTACGAGAACCCTGAGATTGAAAAGGCTCTTGTTCAATACGAAGAGAGAGTTTTGGACGGTTCTATGGAGTCATTTATTGCGGCAGGCCAGCTGTTGGATATATACAAGCAGCAAAAGCAGATGTAGCAACAAGATAAGATGAAAGAGTTTTTGCACGAAGGTTGGGATGTTCTCTCCAACAGTATTCTCATTACCGGGCTGGTTCTCATTATGATGCTTATGATTGAGTATTTTAATGTTTTCTCCCACGGTAAATGGTTTTCCAAACTTCAAGGATCTAAGTTAAAGCAGATCATTGTTGCAACGTGCCTTGGAATGATTCCAGGTTGCATTGGTGGGTTTGCTACTGTGTCGCTATATACTCACAAATTGGTAAGTTTTGGAGCACTCGTTGCAATGATGATTGCCTCATCCGGAGATGAGGCATTTGTCTTGATGGCTATGATACCGGGGAAGGCTCTGTTTATATTTGGTATACTCTTTCTTCTTGCAATAATAGTGGGTTCGCTAACTGATTACATCTTTAAGAGAAGAGAACCGAGCGTGGGTCATAACTGTTGTGATGAGGATATAGAGTACCATTCCCACAACTCAGACTGCGAAACGCCATCTATTTTCAAAGCATCTTCGTACGCTCCAATGAGGCATCCTTCCATAAAAAGGCTTGCTATAATGGCCGGCATTGCGCTCTTCATTGGAGCTGTCATAGGTGGAATTTTCACATGCGGAGGACATAACCACGGTGCAGAATCTCATGGTCATTACCACTTAGGAGAGGATATAGAGGAGGTATGGCATGAATGTACAGATGAGTGTTGCCACCATGAATTCCATAACCATGATGATGGCAGTGTCCATGGTGGTTTTAGATTCAATATATTGGATGAACAGTGGATAAATGTGCTTTTTGCATTGCTTAGCATTGTAACGTTATTCTTTACAGCTACGGCAAAAGAGCATTTTATTGAAGACCACATCTGGCATCATCTTATAAAACATCATGCCTTGTCTATCTTTTTGTGGACATTTGGGACATTGGCTATTTGCCAGATAGGATTGCAGTACTTGGATATAACAAAGTGGATATCAGACAACTTGTTCATTGTACTTATCTTTGCGATTCTTATTGGAATTATACCGGAATCCGGGCCGCATATAATCTTTATAACGCTATTTGCCCAAGGTGCCATCCCATTTTATATATTGTTGGTTAATTCCATAGTACAAGACGGGCACAGTACACTACCGCTTCTCGCCCATAATAAAATAGACTTTCTTGTTGCCAAGGGTATAAACGTTGTTGTTGGAATTATTGTTGGCTTTGTCTGCTATATGGTTCTATAATCATACAATGAACAGTTAAGAATATGAATAAAAAGGCAACTGTTGCGTTATGCTCAATTTTCAAATGCTCAAGTACTTAAGTACGCTCCGGTGTTGATAATTTCGCAAGCCTTGCATTTACACTTTTTATTCAAATTCTTGATAGACGACGATGTAGTTTATTAAAAAAAAGGTTGCAAAAGCAACCTTTTTTTAACTGTTCATTGATATAAGAAATTCAGCATTATCCACTGTCTTCTCCAATCTATCCTTCATAAACTCCATAGCTTCTATGCTGTTCATATCTGCAAGATGATTCCTTAGCAGCCATATTCTGTTAACATCATCTGGTTTGTAAAGAAGATCGTCTCTACGGGTAGATGAGAGTGTTACGTCAACTGCAGGGAATATTCGCTTGTTAGCAAGTTTTCTATCCAACTGAAGCTCCATGTTACCTGTTCCTTTAAACTCCTCAAAGATAACCTCATCCATCTTTGAACCTGTATCTGTAAGGGCTGTTGCCAAAATTGTAAGTGAGCCTCCGTTCTCCACATTTCTTGCTGCTCCAAAGAAACGTTTTGGTTTATGGAGAGCATTTGCGTCAACACCACCGCTCAACACTTTGCCCGATGCAGGCTGAACTGTATTGAAGGCTCTTGCCAAACGGGTAATGGAGTCTAACAAAATGACAACATCGTGCCCGCACTCAACCAAACGTTTTGCCTTCTCAAGGACAATGCTTGCAACCTTAACATGCCTCTCTGCCGGTTCATCGAATGTAGAGGCAACGACCTCTGCCTTAACGCTACGGGCCATATCGGTTACCTCCTCCGGGCGCTCGTCTATAAGAAGGACTATCATGTAAACCTCAGGATGGTTATCTGCTATTGCATTAGCTATCTCTTTAAGCAACATGGTTTTACCTGTCTTAGGCTGTGCCACTATAAGGCCACGCTGACCTTTACCGATTGGTGTAAACAGATCTACTACTCTGCAAGATAAATTGTTATGTCCTTTGTCTGTAAGGTTGAATTTTTCATTAGGGAACAGCGGGGTAAGGAAATCGAAAGGGACGCGGTCTCTTATATATTCAGGACTACGTCCGTTAATGGAATTAACCTTAACTAATGGGAAATATTTATCCCCTTCCCTTGGTGGCTTAATCTCCCCCTGAAGCGTATCTCCTGTCTTTAGACCAAAAAGCTTTATCTGCGACTGCGATACGTATATATCATCCGGAGAGTTGAGGTAATTATAGTCTGAGGATCTCAGAAATCCGTATCCGTCCGGCATAATCTCAAGTACTCCGCTCGCCTCTACAACCCCTTCAAACTCTATTTTAGACTGCTTCTTGTCTTTGTCCTGAGAGTCAAACTGCTGTCTCTCCCCCGGAAAATCTGTTTTAAATTGCCTGTCGCTATCTATAGCTTTGGATTGTTCGTCGGGAAGAAGAGTTGAATTGTCATTTTCTATATTTTGCGGCTGGTTAACAGGTGCGTTACTCATGTTGCCTATTCTGGCACGCTTTCTTCCAGAGTTGCCTGGGCCTGCAATTCCCTTTATTCCCGTTTTGCCGCCTGTATTCTCCTGTTTGGCTTCCTGTTCATCATCATCTATAATAGTTGATAGGATATCGTCTATTTTTGTTTCGGATGCATCGCTTGGAACTACTACAGAGGCTGCTTTGGGTTTTCTGCCGCGCTTAGCCTTAACGGGTTGAACAGGCTGTACATCCAATGCTGCAGGTTCCTCTTTAGCCTTCTCATTCACTACCTGAGCATCTTTAGCCTGATTATTTGTTACGTTGTCTGCTTTCGGTTCTACCACAGGTTCTTTCACCGGAGCATCTGCAGGCTCAACAGAAACCGCAGCGTTTTTTACTGGCTGTTTGATTCTGCTTCTCTGCTTTCTCATAGGTCTCCCTATTCCTTGAATAGCCTGCTCATCCAATATTTTATAGACAAGATCCTCTTTGGAATAGGATTTTACCTTTGTGATTTTAAGCCCATCCGCTATTGCATAAAGTTCGTCCAAACTTTTGTTGCTCAATTCTATTATATCGTACATTACAGATAATGGAATAAATTTACTTTACTGCTATAACCTCTATCTCTACCAACGCATTCTTTGGCAAAGCTGCTACCTGAAATGCTACTCTTGCAGGGTATGGCTCCTTAAAATATAGGGCATAGACCTCATTCAAAGCTGCAAAATTTGCCATATCAGAAAGGTATACATTTGTCTTTACCACATCATCAAAAGAGTAACCGCCCTCTTCTAAAACATATTGCAGATTCTTGAATACTTGATGCAACTGCTCCTTTACTCCACCGGGAACAAACTCTCCTGTTGTTGCATCTATTGGGAGCTGACCCGAAACATAAATAGTTTTATCTGCTATAACAGCTTGGCTGTAAGTACCAACGGCCTTAGGCGCTTTTGGACTTGCTACAATTTTCTTCATAATATGTATAAATTAATTTAAAAATTTCAAAAAAATTCTGATTCTTTTTAACAAATGGCAACTCTCATAACAATTTAAAAACAACAACTGATTAGAGAATTTTATTAAAAGAAATATTTAAGAAAACCTAAACAGAGAAAGAGACATTAATTATGCATTAAACTCCCTGCTCTACGGTAACGACAAAAGTATGAATATATTTTCTAATAACAAAACAATGCAGACAAAAACAGCTGATAAAATGCAAAAAAAATTGCAAGATCCCGTTTTATGACAAAATCTTGCAACTTTCATCTATCTGTTTTTAGCAAAATTCAATAATTGCTACTCTTCAAAACTGTATTTTTTGCCGTATTCCATCATCTGGTCAAGGAAACTCTGATTATAACTTACTGCATAATCTACAACTTTTCCATCTTTAACCACAGGAGTTATGACCGGATTAATGAACCCCTTGTATGGTTTAAGATTAAGGGTCTCATATCTCTCTTTAACCTCTTTGTGCAGTTGCGGGTCTATATGCACTGCATATGTTTCAATAAGATTCTTGCCGGCTTTGAAATCGCCCTCGGATTTTATCCGCTGAATCTCTGCCAAAAGGTTGCCAAAAAGTGATCTTAAAGCATGGTAATCTGTAATAACAAAGTAGGTTTTCCCATCTCTTACCCTCTTCTCAATAACATCCTTTTCTGCTCCGGGGTTATTCTCCTTAAGACCTTTCTCATAACACCAGTCTGCTATAAGTTTCCTGTTCTGCATGTGTGCCTCTGTATTGGTCTTGCCTAATTCAACTCTTGTAAACTGAGTAAAGATACCGTTTCTTATATAGTTTGCATATTCTGCTCTATATGCCGTGGTATCCGGAAGAATGCCAAGCTCCACCAATTTTGGATCTGCAAGATAATAAAGTGCAAACAGGTCTGCACGGGTCTCCTCCAAAGCAGAGTTATACTCTCCTAAAGCAGATTCAGGAACTCCCGGCAACAGTTTTCCTGAGCCGTGTCCCAAGCACTCGTGAAGATCTGTATGAAGGTCATCTGTAAGAGTACCAAACTTCTTGTACATGTCTATCTCCGCCTGATCCCATGCGAACTCTGTAAGTATGCTCTTTGGGGATTCCTGAGAAGCCTTATTATATGCATCCGTGATATTGGCAATTGTAACGGATTTTGAACCGTAGTCTTTTCTAATCCAGTTTGAATTTGGAAGATTAATACCAATTGGGGTTGAAGGATAGCAGTCTCCGGCAAGGCATGCCACCGTTATCACCTTTGCTGATACCCCCTTTACTTCATCCTTTTTAAAGCGTTTGTCCACAGGCGAATTATCCTCAAACCACTGGGCATTGTCGCTTATAATATGTGTTCTGCGAGATGCCTCTATATCTTTAAAGTTGATAGATGCCTCCCATGCAGCCTTTCTTCCAAGAGGATCATTGTAATCTTCAATGAACCCGTTAATAAAATCTACTTGAGAATCTACATCTTGTACCCAAGCAATATTATACTCGTCCCACGTCTTAAGGTCTCCGGTTGTATAGTACTCAATAAGTTTTGCTATATAGTTCCTCTGGGTATCGTTCTCTGCAACTGTAGCAGCATCTTGCAGATGTTTGATAATCTCCTTTATACTGTTGCTGTACATACCGCCTACTTTGTAGACCTTATCCACAATCTTTCCATCCTCCTTTACAATTTTGCTGTTGAGCCCGTATGCTATTGGCGTTGGGTTCACACCGTTTTTAAAGTTACCGGCTTTTATATCCGCAGCCTCCTTGTCTGCATAAAATTTATTTACCTCATCTTTGGTAATCCCCTCCCCGTAATAATTTACGGCAGAAGCCTCTATAAGATCCAAGTCTTTGCCTGTGTACTTTCTCTGCGAATACAATGCCGGATCAAAAATCACAGGAAGCAGTTCTGCTGTAAGATTCTCCTGTCCTGTAGCCTCCATAAGGCTCTTGAAATATTCCTGCGAACAGCCGGGAAAGAATTTATCCTCTGCATAATGGTGATGGATACCGTTGCTAAAGAAGACCCGTTTTGCATAAACTAAAAAGTCATTGAAATCCTTGCTCTCCCTGTCACCCTTGTAGTTCTCGATTATATTCTCCAAAACTCTCCTTATCTTAAGGTTATATTTGAAGTTCTGGTCAAAGAATATATCCCTGCCGCACTTTGCAGCCTCTGAAAGATGGTAGATATAGGCCTTCTGGTTCACCGACAACGAGTCCCATCCTGGTATTCTGTAACGTAGAATCTGCAGGTCTGCAAATTCCTCCGCTATATACTTAAATCCTTCGTCCTTGGTTTTTTTCTCCTCACTGCACGACGAAAATGCAAGAGTACTGCCTATAACGCATGTGCTTAGCATAGTTTTTAATAAGTTCATATATAAGTTTATTTGTGTTAGTTTCAGCCTTTGTATTCTTTTTCCTCTTCACTACCGTTCATTATGTCATGAATGAAACGATATCCTCTTTTGATCCCAGATGCGATGTCATTTACAAGGTCGAACTTGGAACTTATCGCTGCCATAATCCTTCCCGGGCTCAGCATATATACTACTTCATTAAAATCATCGCATATGTCACGCTCTTTTTCCCGTATCTCACCCTTCAATTGTATTTTAGCCAATTTCAACTCCTCCATAGAGCTTATGTTCAAATAGTTGTGCGAGGGTTTATAGTCAAAAATCTTTCTCATATTTTGGTTTAGTACAACAACTATACAATATACTACTCTTTAAAAAATAGATCTATATACATCTTAACAAGGCGGTTTAGAAAAAGTCGTTTTCTTGTTGCATAAAGAACAGCCAATACAATAACAAAGGCAATCGCCACTATTGCAAAGCCCAATGCCATGTTACCAACCAATTGTGCAATTAACAGTGCAATGGAAAGTCCTGCCAATTGTAGTATCACACCTCCTACCATGGTAGAGAGGACAAGGAAGATGGCCTTGTTCGTTAATGTTGCAAGTCCTTCAACACCCCTTAATTTATATTCATCTATCTTTAGATTGATATATTCTTTTATATCATTGCGGAGCCCTTTTACAGTAACATCCGTTTCTTCTTTGTATGAAGTTGAGTCCATTATAGTTTATAGTTTTGGCTTTGGCGTTAGCGTTAGCGTTGGCTTTGGCGTTAGCGTTGGCTTTCTTTAATTTTAAAATTTAATGCTAACCGTTAATGTAAACGCTAACACCAAATCCACACAATAGATCATCTGCTCTTATGCTTCTGCAGCCTCATTTACACTATCCTGAATCTTTTGCTTGGCTGCGTTGACCTTCTCTTTTACAGAATCGTAATCTCTTTTTGCTCTTTCTCTAATTCTTCTTCTTGTTTCCGCTCCACTGTGAGGTGCAAACAAAATGGCAAGTCCTGCACCAAGTGCAGCTCCTGCAAGAAATGTTAAAACACTGTTCGGTTTCATAATAAACTTTTTTAACAAACAAATTTATGACTTTTTTTATAATTATTTATATTGTTAACACATATCTTCTCGTTTTGTTCTTAACCATGATGCCTGCCTTAGCCTTAGCCTTAGCCTTAGCTAATTTATTTTGAATGCCAATGCCATATTAGTTTATAGTTTATTGTTTAGAGTCAGTTTATCAGCTTTAGCATTAGCATTGGCTTTAGCTAATTTAATTTTAATAGCTAATGCTAACGCCAACGCTTTTCTCTTTACACAAAAGGCCAACGCCAAAGCTATCGCCAAAGCTAATTAACTATACACTCTAAACTCTCAACAATAAACTTTTATAATGTATCTTTGCAAGCTGATAAAATAAACATTTATACGAAATGGGAAGAGGTTTAATAACTATAATACTTTTGGTTATCTCCAATACATTTATGACGCTTGCATGGTACGGGCATCTTAAGTTTCAGACAGATAAATTACTCCCTAAATTGGGATTGTTTGGTATAATTTTAATAAGCTGGCTCGTTGCCTTTTTTGAATATTGTTGCCAAGTTCCCGCAAACAGGATAGGGTTCAACAACTTTGGCGGCCCGTTTTCGTTGGTTCAATTAAAGGTCATTCAAGAGGTTATATCTCTGTTGGTATTTGTGCTTTTTTCTCTGTTTTTCTTCCAGACAGAGGCTTTTAAATGGAATCACCTTGTAGCATTCGGGCTTCTTATTTTGGCGGTGTATTTCATTTTTAAGTAAGTTGTTACTATATTTGCGTTCCGGCTGAGCGGCTCAGGCTGGTTTTCAAACAGATTAGAGTTTTTTATAATGTACTGTATTATGACTGGAACAAAGAGTATAGAGAGTATGGAGAGTAAAAAGTGTAAAAAGTGTAAAGAGGGTATAGGTAGTATGAAGGGGAGAGAGGGTAAAGATGGCATGAATAGTAGTAAGGGTAAGACGGGTGTAAGTTTTTTCTACATCTTGTTTTTTGTTGCTTTTGCGCAATTGTTAGCTTCCTGCAAAGCTGTGACCACGGATTCACCGGAGATAGCTGTACAGAAAAAGACTGTTCTTTTCTATATGGCAGCAAACAATAATTTATCGGGAAACATATTATCAAATATAAACAGTATAAGGAACAGCAAGTTACCAAGTGACGACAACCTTGTTATCTATTCACACCTGAGTGGAAAAAATCCTGTGCTAATAAGGGTATCTCCCAACGGTGGAGAGACTGCTGTGGATACATTGTACAAGTTCCCTTCCGCTACGGTCTCTGCAAACTCAACCACACTTAAAAATGTGCTAAGCATTGTACAGACGCTGTGTCCTGCAGAGAAATACGGACTTGTCCTATCCTCTCACGGAACAGGATGGCTGCCATCAGGGTTTTACTCTAACCCTACCGGGTATCCAAGTAGTTCTGTTGCTGCAATGAGCCTTAATGCGCCGGATCCGTATGCACATATGGTAAAGAGTTTTGGTTCCGAGACAGATGCAGGTGGTACGTCATTGGTTGAGATGGAGATTACAGATATGGCCAAGGCTATTCCGTACAAACTGGAGTTCATTCTGTTTGATGTCTGCCTTATGAGCAACATAGAGGTTCTATACGAACTTAAGGATGTTACGGATTATTTTATTGCATCGCCTGCCGAAGTACTGGCCTCAGGATTCCCATATACAGATATAGTTGGATATATGTATGAAGATGTTGTAAATGCAAAGGGGATAGCGGAGGCGTATTATAATCACTATAACAGACAGAGCGGTCCTTATAGAAGTGCTACAATAGGGGCATTCAAGACGGATGGGCTTAACGATGTGGCCGCAGCTGCAAAGACAATATTTGAAAAGAAGAGGGACAATATTCTTAGTCTAAATAGATCATCTATACAGCGTTATTACAGATTGAACAAACATTGGTTCTACGATTTTGAGAACTATATGGAGGTGTTGTCCGGCGGCGGTGAGGACTTTACAGCCCTAAAACAGGCTTTAGACAAGGTAACAATTTATAAGAATGCCACAGAAAATTTCATTAACATAAAGATAGAAAGGACATGCGGCATATCCTCATATATCACAGAGGAGAATACGGTACTTACAGCAGCTTATAAAAAACTT
>UQWT01000063.1 GCA_900544815.1 uncultured Bacteroidales bacterium
AAGCCAATTATGACACGGATAGAGAAACTGTTTTAGAATACGCAAAAAAAGCTGCTTTAACAAAGGCTTGCGGAATCATATACCGCACCACCCGTGTTAAAGCAGCCAATACTAAACACAATTACGAAAACTACCAATTATTATTATTTAGTATCTTTTTCTAGCTCTTTACAAGCGTATCCCTGTTTCTCAACCTCTTTTTTCAAGGCCTCTTTGGTTGTCTTTGAAGAGTCGTATTTAAACCAAACTGTCTGTTTGTCCAAACTTACTTTAAGATCCTTTACACCCTTTACAAATGGAAGTGTGTTCTCCAATTTCTTTACGCAGTTTGCACAATCTATTTCTACAGAGTAGGTAACCTCTGCATCTTTTTTAACATTTTTCTTTGTGTTCTGTGCGTTTGCACTCATTGCAAATGCGAACATCGAAATCATTAGGCAAGCTAAAAATCTTTTCATATTCTTAAGTATTAAAAGTGTTATAATATTATCTTTTTGTATTCAATTATTTCCACATTGTGTACCTTAAACCAATATAGTACATTGTTCCCATAAGAGGGCCCCACACCATAGAGGCATTAAAATTTGGAGTGAAAGGCTTGTCATAGCCTATAATAGGGTTCTTCTGCTTGTAGTTTGTAATATTCTCAACACCCGCATAAACATCTACCCCTTTGAACTTCTTGGTAATCTGGCAGTAAAGCATAGGATATGCAGGACTCTTGGTCTTTCCCTCAACCTCCACATACTGTGTTGGCATATACATAGGGCCGTTTACCTGAGCAGTAAAGTCAAATACCCATTTCCTTAAATTGGTTGCATACTGAAGGTTGATGACACCTTTGTATTTGCTTGTCATAGGGGCATCTATAAGGCCCTGTTTGTCCATTGTTATCTTGGCATTTGTATATCTGTATGTTGTAACAATGGTAAATCTATCTATAGGCTCCAATGACAAATCTATCTGATAGGTATCTGTATAAGATTTCTCCTTGCTGTAGTACATGCTAACAGCCTGCTGTCCGGCATTAGGATCTAACCTGTTACTGTGCCACGAAGTCCAGTATTTGTCCCAATCTACAATAAGACGTTTGTTAAAGTTGGTCCTAAAGTAGTCGAAACTGATATAGTTGTTCTCATTACCGCCAATCTTAAAGTGCTGTGTAAAGTTACCGCCAAAAGTCCATGCATCCTCAGACTCTATCTTCCACTCTTTGCCGGATGTGTTGTTCTCAAAAACAATCTTTCTGCCGGTTGAAAGTACGCCCAAATTATCTGCTATAACATCCGGTGTCCTAAAGCCGCGGCCGGCGTTAACTCTTACAATTGTGTTAGGTGTAAACGAATACTTTACACTTGCTCTTGGTGCAACCTGCCATCCCTGCTCCCAGTTATAATCTGCACGGACGCCAGCAACAACAGTAAGTTTGTCACCTTGCGTATATGTATATTCTCCATATGCTCCCAAAAGCTTCTCAGACCTGCCAAAGTTAGTCACATTGTTCTCAACTTTATATTCGCTTGGTGTAGCTGTATGTGGAGCATACAGATATCTGTCTTCCAACGCAGAGGTAAAGTTGTCATATCTTCCACTAACACCAATGGTGTACTGATGTACATCGCTTGTATGATCCATGAACATAAGGTTTACAAAGCTCATCCTCTGTATTCCGTCAAAGTTCTTAAGACCGTAAGACGAGTTCATCTTGTACCAGTTGAAATCACCCACCATTGCAATATTCCTTGTATTATCCTTATTCAACGGAATACCAAGTTTTACAAAGCCGTCCAAACTTCTGTTTTTTATCTCCGAGCCCCACAGACCTTTACTGTAGCCCTCACCCCACATAATACTGCTCTCTCTGTCTGTATTGGTTCTGTCGTTCATACCCTTCTTATAGTCCATCATACCGCCAATTCTGTCTTCAGACAGACCCTTTATTCCAAAACGCAACTGAACACCGTTTGAAGGGGCATACAACCATCTGTTATCCAATGCATATCTATGTGTGTAAGGCTCGTCTCTAAAGGTGTCGTGATTACCATCGTGATTTTGAGCATCAATTGCAGCATGCGCCATAATAACTGTGTACCAATGTTTTGCCTCATCCAAGCACAATGAAGATGCAATATTAGCCTCCGTTCTTAGATTGTTATTAAGGAACAGGTTTACAAAGAGAGGATTCTCTGCAGTAGGTTTCCTGTGCTCCATATTTATCTGTCCTGTCACAGCCTCCAACCCGTTAATCACAGATGAAGGTCCTTTTGCAATTTGAATGCTCTCCAACCACTGGCCGGGAACATATGTAAGTCCAAACGGCGCTGCAAGACCTCTCATAACAGGTCTGTTCTCGTCCAACATCTGAGTATAAGCTCCGCTAAGTCCCAACAACTTAATCTGTTTTGCACCTGTAATGGCATCTGAGTATCCAACGCTCACGCTGGCCGAATTCTCAAAACTCTCTGCCAACGAACAGCACGCCATCTTGCAAAGACCGGCAGCCGTAATCACCTCTGTCTTTACCGGAGTCATTTTGGAAAGGTAATTTGCATCCTGATGCCCTGTAATAACAAGCTCTTTGAGTGTGTTCTCATCATAAAGGGTAAATACAAGATTTGCAGCATCTGCAAGCAGATTGCCATCCTTAACAAGAACAATGGTGTCTCTTGTATATCCTACAAATGAGGCTATTAATGTTATGTTGTTTCCCGACAAACCTTTAAAGACAAACTGTCCGTTGTCATCTGTTGAAACAACCTTATTAGCCTCAATCCATGCGATTGAAGCAAATGCACCGGGCTCTTTTGTTGCCTTTTCAGAAGCGTCTGTTGCAAAATAGACAGAACCTTTTGCGGTGTATCTGTCGGGAAGATTCTCCGCAGCATTGGCCATACATGCAAACAGACCAAGAACTACCGCCAAGACTGCCGTAATTGAATTGAATAGTTTTTTATTCATTTTATGTAATTTTAAATTTTATCAAGTAAATAATGTATTGTAAAACAGGAGAGCTGCACCGGCCTCACAATATGGCCGTGCAGAGACATAGAACCGGCATTCACCAAAAAGCCGGGGGTTATTTATCTAAATATTGAATACGGAAATATCTGACAGAATATCTCCTATGTCTGTGAGCGGAATCTTATCCTGTACCCTAAAAGATATTTCTAAGAAAGCGTGTATTACAAACAGCTCCCGGGCGTCTGACAAAAAGTTAGCAATGTCAAATGACGGAGCCTGAAAATCCATTACAGTACTCTTTACCTGCTGGTCTTGGGTTGCAGAATAGACCGTTGTCTTGCAACATCCTGCTCCATGAAGCATTGTATGATGATTGCAGCATCCCTTTTCACATAGTGCATTGTGAGCGTGGTGATGGGCAGAAGAGTTATCGTAATCGCTTGTATGATTGTGAGTATGTACAAACTCGCATGGAGATTCACCAAACAGGACAATAATATCTTTTGTCCCCTCGGCCTTGCACTCATGCACACCGTACCCCATGGTAGACACAAGGTACAGAAGCATTATTACAACTGCTGTAAGGCAAGATAAAATATTTGATCTCTCTCTTTTCATACTCGATGTGCAAAAGTACACAATAATTCCCATTATTGTGATATCAAACGTAAAAATTTAATTTTTTGACAAAAAGCGACTACCTTTGTGATAGAAAATTTGATTTATTATGAGACAGTTTTTTAAGACACTATTAGCAGCGTTTTTAGGTACTTTGATTGCGTTGGGAACCTGCTTTTTTCTGCTTATTGGTATGATTGCAGCTTTTTCGGCATCAGAAACAGTTACTGTCCCAACCTCGGCAATACTCAAATTAGATTTTAGCGATCCTATTGAGGAGCAGGGGAGAGATGAGATTGTAAACTTTTCATCAATGGATCTTGCAGGGACAAACTCTATTGGAATACTCAAAGTCCTCAACAGCATACAGGCTGCAGCAGAAGATCCTGCAATCAAGTTCATATACCTTAATCCGGGGGAGATGAATATAGGGATGGCCCAGCTTGAGGAGATAAGAGATGCGTTTGTTAGGTTTAGACAATGCGGAAAGCCTGTAATAGCATACTGCGACAACTACTCACAAGCCGGCTACTACCTCTGCTCCGTTGCAGACAAGATCTATATGAACAGAGAGGGTATGGGCGGTATGGTAGGACTCAGCGCCAACATTATGTTCTTTAAGAATATATTGGACAAAATAGGCATAAATGTGCAGCTCATAAGACATGGCAAGTTCAAATCCGCGGCCGAACAGTTTGTACAGCAGGATATAAGTAATGCCAACAGATTGCAGAATCAGGAGATGCTCAACTCCGTTTGGAGTTCATGGACAGAGGCAATCTGCCAATCACGCGGAATTGACCCTGATGAGTTTAACAGATGGGTTGATAATCTCCAACTTACCTTACCCTCTACATGGGTTGAAAAAGGCCTTGTAGACAAAATTGTAACAAGGGGCGAGATGACAGATATATTGTGCAATCTTGCATCTGTAGATAGTGAAAAGGAGCTTATGTTTGTCTCGGTAAGGAGATATGCAGAGGCGAGATTAACGGAAAATTACAGGATTAAGGACAAAGTGGCCGTAATCTATGCAGATGGTGAGATTACAATGGATGGCACTGAGGGGATAGCAGCCAACAGATTCTATCCTATAATAAAAAAGGTCACCGACGATTCATCTGTAAAGGCGGTTGTGCTTAGGGTTAACTCACCGGGAGGAGACGCACAGGCTGCCGACATAATAAACGAGGCTTTACAGGATCTTAGAGAGGAGAAACCGCTTATAGTAAGTTTTGCAAACTATGCGGCATCCGGCGGATACTGGATTGCTGCGCAGTCTGATCATATCTTTACAGACGAAACCACAATAACAGGTTCCATTGGGGTATTCAGTCTGTTTATGACCTACGGTGATGCTCTAAAGAAGCAGTTGGATATAAATACTGTTAACATAAGTACAAACAGCCACTCGGATATGCTGCTTGGCATGAGAAAATTGGATAATGCCGAGACTGCCGCAATGCAGGATATGGTTGAAAACGTATATGGCAAATTCATAAATTTGGTGTCGGATGGACGAAACATTAATGTTGCACAAGTAGACAGTATAGGGCAGGGAAGAGTATGGACAGGTTCTCAGGCATTGTTAATAAATCTTGCCGATTCTAAGGGCGGAATATTGGATGCCATAGAGTATGCAAAGAGTGCCGCAGGGTTAGATGAGGCAAGGGTTGTTGAATATCCTGCACCTAAAAACCAATTGGATAAAATAATGGAAATGCTTAATGGAAGCGCTTCTGCGGCTAAAATAGTTACAGATCCTGTTTCTGCCGTAGAGAAGGCATACAGCTATCTTAAAGGACAGAAAAACAGCTTTACAACATTGGCCAGATTACCATATATATATGAAATAGAATAGGCTTTAAGGATAAACGAAATACCGCAGAACCCTTTAATTTTAAAATTTTCGCAAAAAATTTTGGTGGAAGTGTTTTATTTATTATTATTTTTCCTAACTTTGATATGACAAAACAATAATAAACGATTTCTGCTTTCGCCGCATATAAACTTTAACTTGTATCAAGTTAGCAGAACTTAAACGAGAAAAACAATATTAGAGAAAAGGATTGTTCGCTAAAGGTTATTACTCTATGAGCGAGCGGTTCTTTTCTAATTTTATAGCCAATGTCAACGCCAAAGCTATAAACTCTCTCTACCCTCTCTACAAAAAACAAAGCATAGATATATGGAAGCCTATGTCTGCTTTCGTACAGTTTTTTTAATTTGCGTATTCTAAAACAGTTTCTCTCTCCGTGTCAATCAACTGCTTTTGCTCTCAATCAGCTTGAAACGGCTAAGTCGTCCTTTTTAGTCTGCTTCGCATCCTAACAGTCCTTCAACAGACGCCGTTTCTTTTAAGCTGCTTTCGGCAATCGCTTTTCCGTTGATTGACAGGTCGGTCGCAACTGTTTTTGATACTTCACACATAATGATTATTGGTTTTTGCTTTTATTACTTTCGTCATACAAAAAAGCCAAAGCTAAAGCCAAAGCAGGTTATTTTTTGAAGGTTACATATCTGCGATAAGCGGGATATTTAGTATCTTTGGGGGCTTATTAAACTATTAGCCATGATAAAGAAAAACCTGCTGTCAATATTGCTTTTATGCTTTGTAACTCTGCTGAATGCACGGAGTTGGGTTAGAGTCAACAGTGTGGGCTATCTGCCGCAAGACTCAAAAGTAGCTGTATTTATCTCAACAGACCAATTAACGGATAATTCATTCCAAGTCTATGATGCTTCAACAGACAGCCTTCTCTTTGAAGGTACCGGAAAGGTTTCAGATGCTGCAAGATGGGGAATGAAGACAGCACTAAGACTTAATTTCTCAAAATTAGACAAAGAGGGGGGATATTACATTGTATGTAACGGCACAAAGTCTACAAATTTTAGAATTTCTGCATCTGCGTATGACGGACTTACAGATTTTCTGCTGGTTTACATGAGACAGCAACGTTGCGGATACAATCCTTACAATGATACACTCTGCCACCAACACGATGGTTATATAGTAGACCACCCAACACGTAGCGGCGAAAAGATAGATGTTACGGGCGGTTGGCACGATGCTACGGACTACCTGCAGTACCAGACAACATCTGCCACGGCAACCTATCATCTGCTGTTTGCGTACAATCAGGCAGAAGACAAGACAATATTCAAGGATAGATATGATGCAAAGGGTAAAGCAGGGGGCAACGGAATCCCCGATATTTTAGATGAGGCAAGATGGGGGCTTGAGTGGCTTATGAAGATGAACCCCGGGGATAAGGAGATGTTTGCCCAGATAGCGGATGACAGGGATCATGCAGGGTTCAGGATGCCGTACAGAGACAGTGTAGATTACGGATGGGGTCCCGGAGAGGGGAGACCTGTCTACTTTGTAACAGGTAAACCGCAGGGGCTTAGCAAACATATAAACAGAACAACCGGCGTTGCATCTGTTGCAGGAAAGTTCTCCTCTACATTTGCTCTTGGTGTGGAGCTGTTCAAGAAAATAGATCCTGCATTTGCAAAAAAGATGCAGGCCAAGGTTGAACCGGCATTTAATTTTGCAGAGGAGGTTCCGGGAAATACCCAAACGGCATGCCTTGTTTCGCCATATTTCTATGAGGAGGATACATACACAGATGATATTGAGCTTGCCGCTGCAACAATCTATAATTTGTCGGGAAGCGAAAAATGGAAAAAAAAGGCGGACTATTGGGGCGAATTGGAGCCTGTTACCCCATGGATGGAACTTGGGAGGGGAAGGCATTACCAATACTATCCGTTCATAAACTTGGGACACTACTACCTTGCGGCATCTAATGACAAGACGTTGGCAGACAAGTATAAAGGGTTTATGAGAGACGGGCTTGAGGCAATATATCAAAGGGCAAAAAATGATCCGTTCCTTAACGGTATACCATATATCTGGTGCTCAAACAACCTTACATCGGCGGCAATTACTCAAGCTAAACTGTACAACAGCGTTACCGGAGATGATAGTTATGTGGAGATGGAGACCTCTCTAAGAGACTGGCTGTTTGGGTGTAACCCTTGGGGTACATCTATGATTGTGGGGTATCCGGTTGGCGCAGATTACCCTTCGCAGCCGCACTCATCGTATACGGTGCTTACCGGAGATCTTACATACGGCGGGCTTGTAGACGGTCCTGTCTATAAGACTGTGTTTGAGGAGAGGGCAGGCAAATCGCTTACAAAAAAGGATGAGTATGCTGTTTTTAATAATGGTATTGCCGTTTATCACGATGATTTGGGGGATTATGCATCAAATGAGCCTACGATGGACGGAACGGCCGGGCTTGCGTACTACTTTGCTGCTATGGAGAGTATGGGAAAGAGGCAGAGAGCAGCAGATGATGTTGAGGTTGTAAAGGATTCCTATGGGGCTGCCATTAGGGTTAACCCGGGCAAAAAGGAGATATATCTTGTCTTTACGGCAGATTCCATGTTCAACGGTGCGGAAAAGATTCTAAAAACACTTAAAAAGGAGAAGGTAAAGGGCTCTTTCTTCCTAACCGGTAATTGCCTTAGAATGCCAGAGCATGAGGAGATTATAGAGCGCATAATTAAGGATGGGCATTATGTTGGAGGGCACTCTAACAGACATCTTCTGTATGCTACATGGGAGAATAGGGATTCGCTTATAGTTTCCCATGAGGAGATAGCTGAGGATATTAAGAATAATGCGGCCGAATTGGTAAAATTTGGTATAGACAAGGAGAATTCTTTGTGGTTTTTGCCACCTTATGAGTATTATAATAGTGAGGCTGTTTATGTTATAGAGAATTTGGGGTATAAAGTTGTAAATTATACACCGGGAACGGCAACACCTGCGGACTATACGGTACCATCTATGACGAATTACCAGCCGTCTCAGAAGCTGATAGACAAATTTTATGCTTTTGAAAGGTCGGACGGTTTGGACGGGGCGTTGGTGCTTATACATCCGGGTGTTGAGGAGGAGAGGACAGACAGACTGTACAACAGACTTGGAGAGATGATTCAATATCTTAAGAAGTTGGGCTACAGTTTTGGAAGATTGTAGATTGTAAAGGCTCTATAATAATCTCTAACTGCCTGAGTTTTTAGCTTATTTAGCTCAAGGCAGTTTTTTTATTTGGTTGTTTTTATTAAATTGCCAATTTGTTGTTACATTTGTGAATTGAATTAAGAAATTATGTATAAAATTGTAAGAAAAGAGATATTGACACCTAATATTACCTTAATGGAGGTAATGGCCCCGAGGCTCGCGTCGTCTGCACAGCCGGGGCAGTTCCTTATTGTGAGGGTTGGAGAGAACGGAGAACGTATTCCGCTAACGATATGCAACTATAACAGAGAGAGGGGGACGGTAACAATTGTAACGCAGATTGTGGGAGCTTCGAGCTTTAAGATCTGCAGCCTTAACGAGGGTGATTCCTTTACAGATGTAGTTGGCCCTCTTGGGCAGCCAAGCGAGCTTATAGATATTCTTCCAGACAAACTACAAGAGATGAAATTCCTCTTTATTGCGGGGGGATTGGGTACTGCGCCTGTCTATCCGCAGGCTAAGTTCCTGCATGAGAGAGGGGCATACGTAGATATTATTGTTGGCGCAAAGACAAAGGATATGGTCATCTTGGAGAAAGAGATGAGCGCGGTATGCAACCATCTGTATATCTGTACAGATGATGGAAGTTATGGGGAGAAGGGGTTGGTAACTGCAATGGTAGACAAGCTCATGGAGGGGGGAGCCGTTTATGACCAAGCTGTGGCCATAGGTCCTATGATAATGATGAAATTTGCATCGCTTACAACCAAAAAGTATAACTTGCCTCTTATTGTTTCACTCAACACCCTTATGGTAGACGGCACGGGAATGTGCGGGGCCTGCAGGGTTACGGTTGGCGGAAAGACAAAGTTCGCCTGTGTGGACGGCCCTGAGTTCAATGCATACGAGGTCGATTTTGATGAGGCTATGAGAAGACAAACCATGTACAAGACACAGGAGCTGGAGAAAGATCACAAATGCAGGATTAGAGGTTAAGGATTGTTAAAGGATAAAATAGAGAGATGATGGCTAATAATATACCAAGAGTACCTGTGAGAGAGCAGGATCCCAAAGTTAGAGCAACCAATTTTAAAGAAGTATGTTACGGATACAGCAAGGAGGAGGCGATGCTTGAGGCTACACGTTGTCTCAACTGCAAGAAACCTGCCTGTATGACTGCTTGCCCTGTTAGCGTAAAGATACCTTTTTTCATACATCAGATTGCTGAGGGCAACTTTAAAGAGGCTGCAAAGATTATAGCAATAGATAGTTCCCTTCCTGCAATATGCGGAAGAGTATGTCCTCAGGAGAACCAATGCGAAGGCAAGTGCGTTAAGGGTTTGAAAGGGGAGAGCGTTGCCATTGGAAAACTTGAACGATTTGTTGCAGATTGGAGCAGAGAGAACGGTGTGCAGTTTACAGATAAAAAACCTTCAAACGGAATAAAGGTGGCTGTTATAGGCAGTGGACCATCCGGGTTGGCCTGTGCATCTGACCTTGCAAAGATGGGGTACGATGTAACCATATTTGATGCACTGCACAAAGCAGGCGGTGTACTAACTTACGGAATACCAGAGTTCAGACTTCCAAAAGATACCGTAGTTGCCCATGAGATAGAGAATGTTAAGGCTCTTGGGGTTAAGATAGAGACAAATGTTGTTGTGGGGAGGACGGTGACAATAGACTCTCTTATGGATAATGAGGGCTTTAAGGCTGTGTTCATTGGTTCGGGTGCCGGTCTTCCAAAGTTTATGAATATCCCAGGCGAGAACCTTAACGGAGTGGTTTCTGCCAACGAGTTCCTTACCAGAAACAACCTTATGAAGGCATACGACAAGGATTCCGATACCCCAATCTTTGTTGGGCGTAGGGTATGTGTTGTGGGTGGCGGAAACGTTGCCATGGATGCTGCACGAACAGCATTGCGCCTTGGGGCAGAGGTTACCGTTGTCTACAGAAGAACAGAGCATGAGCTTCCTGCAAGGGCAGAGGAGGTGCATCACGCCAAGGAGGAGGGGATTAATTTTATGTTCCTTACAAATCCTGTTGAGGTGGTGGGCAACGAGAAAGGTTGGGTTACGGCTCTCAAATGCGAGAGGATGGAGCTTGGCGAACCGGATGAATCAGGCAGAAGAAAGCCTGTCCCTGTAAAGGATTCGCTTTTTGAACAGCCTGCCGATGTTGTTATAATGTCTTTGGGTACGGCTCCCAATCCGCTGCTCTCTAACACCACACCCGGCCTTGACCGAAACAAAAAGGGCGGTCTTGTTGCAGATGAGCATGGCGTTACAACAAGAGAGGGCGTTTTTGCAGGCGGCGATGCCGTTACAGGTGCCGCTACAGTCATTCTTGCAATGGGTGCCGGCCGCACAGCAGCCGCTGCAATAGACAACTATCTGCAACACAAGCAATAAGAGGATAAAATATGATTTGTAAAAGTGAGATAGTATATCGCTAACTCGTTTTTTTTATGAGTTAGCGATGTACTATCTGTTATTTTTGTACCTTCGTACAAAAATAAGATACTGCAATGTCTACCTTGCTCCATTTATACTACATGAAACAGAAAAATACCTTCTTTCCAAAGGGGTTAAATGGAATCGATATCAGATTGCAGAGTGAGGTATGTAATAAGCAAATTTTAAATCGACAATTTTCGGAAAAGTAAAATCGACACATTAAAGTCGAGACAAAATGTTAATA
>UQWT01000064.1 GCA_900544815.1 uncultured Bacteroidales bacterium
CTCGACTTGCATGTGTTAAGCCTGCCGCTAGCGTTCATCCTGAGCCAGGATCAAACTCTTCATTGTATATATCTTTTACAAATTCTTAGCTCTGTCCTGTAACTCTTCCTATTTTTTTCTCATACAATACATCTCTTCCAAAATATACTGCATCTAAAGGAATTTACGCTCTTTGCTGTATTTTATCTTTACAGCGCATATCTTTCAATATGCTGCTTGTCTTTAATCTTTTCAATGAACTATCCTCTTGAAAAACTCAAACTTCACATCCGGTCTCTCTGGTGGATCAACCGACTAGGTTTGAACACCGTTTTTCGTTTGGGACTGCAAAGGTAGATATTATTTTTTATCCTCCAAACTTTTCTTCAATTTTTTTTAATTTTTTTAAATCGAAACTGAAGTATCATCCTCCCCTCATCATATCTTCTCATTTGCGGGGTGCAAAGGTATGCCTACCGTCTCTATTTTCCAAATTAATTTTCGCTTTTTTTGATAAAAATTAATATCTACCTGTAAATCAGTTGAAAAATTATCCGTTTATTCTATCCAATATCGCCTGTATCTTTTCTGTACACCCTCCACAGCCCGTTCCGGCGTTTGTAAATTCTCCAACCTGTTCTACTGTCTTTAGATTTTTTGTCCTGATTGCGTCTTCTATTTCGCCCATTGTAACGGCAAAACAGTCGCATACGACATCATTTCTCTCCATAATATTTATTTTTTATTGGTAACATTACCTTAACAATTGTAATGCTGTTTTGTTGTGCTGATTCATTTAGTAACATAAAAAAATTAAGTTGCCTCTGATTCCTTAAAAGGATGTAGTTTTTTTGAAGGTTACTTAGATAAGTAAAAATCTAAAGTAAACGTCATTGGCTTTGTTTTGAGTTTATAGTTAAAAATCATTCTATCAGCCAAAGCTTTCTTTACCCTAAAAATAGCCAAAGCTAGCGCTAATGCCAATGCCAACCAAATTTACGGAAAAGGTTCACTTTCATGTAGTTTTTCAGACCTAACTACTACATTGGCACTGCTATCTGTGCAAGAGATGCACCTGTATAAGCAATAAGATCTTTAGGATTAATTTTAAGCTGGGCTCCGCGAATCCCTGCACTTATGTAAATAAAACCGTAATCTTTACATGTAGCATGAATAAATGTTGGAAATGGTTTCTTCATGCCAATCGGAGAACAGCCACCCCTAATATAACCTGTAACAGGTAGTAACTCCTTCATTGGAATAAGATCTGCCTTTTTATTCCCGGAAACCTTGGCCGCCGATTTAAGATCTACCTCCATATTTCCGGGAATTACACATACAAAAAAACCGGTTCTGTCGCCCTTTAACACAAGGGTCTTAAATACAATATTAATATCTTCGTTAAGTTGCTCCGCAATATGTGTTGCAGCAAGGTTCTCTTCATCAACTATATATGGAATAAGTTCATATCTTATCCCGGCCTTGTCCAACAGGCGGGCCGCATTTGTCTTGTTAACCCCGTTTTTGCTGTTATTACCGGATTTAGACATACCAATATGCTATTTTTGGGGAGTCTTTTTTGACAACTCTTTAAAAAAACCGCGCTGAAACAGAAGCATGTATATAACTCCGCAAGTTATGCATGCATCTGCAAAATTGAATATCGGTCTAAAAAAAACTAACTCATCACCACCTACAAACGGAATCCATTCCGGCCATGTAGACCTGATTATAGGGAAGTAAAACATATCTACAACACGTCCCATAAGCAGACCGGAATAGCCACCTCCTGCAGGGAACAGCTCTGCTACAGATGTATACGTAGAATCGCTAAAGATAACGCCATAAAATATGGAGTCTATCTCATTTCCAATTGCACCCACAAGAACCATAGCCCCTCCAACAAGCACACCAACCGGAGTTGATTTTCTCTTTATCCCTTTCACAAGATAATATGTAAGTACACATATTAGAAACAGTCTGAAAAGTGTAAGTAGAATCTTCCCAAAATTGCCGCCAAACTGCATTCCAAACGCCATTCCATTGTTTTCAATAAACAATATACGCCCCCACTCGCCAAACAACGAATGATTCTCGCCCAATGTCATATTAAGCTTAATATAGAATTTAAGTATTTGGTCTATAGCTAAAAGCAGCAAGACAAGACCACCAACAAGCCAGCTACGTTTTTTTACATCCATAAATTTTTCCTTTATAAAGTGCTTCCCGACAAAAAAAGAAGGGGTAAAGCAAACTACTTTGCCCCTCTATTCTTTGCTTCTACGCTAAGTGTAGCATGAGGTACAAGCAACAATCTCTCCTTTGGTATCAACTTCCCGGTTTCGCGGCAGATTCCATAGGTTTTGTTCTCAATACGCACCAATGCCGCCTCCAAAGACTGTATAAATTTATACTGTCTTACTGCAAGCTGACCGCTCTCCTCCTTTGAAAGAGCAGATGCACCCTCTTCGAGGATCTTAAATGTTGGAGATGTATCCTCTACGTCATTACTACTACTATGTGTGATAGCCGCACGCAGCTGTTCGTAATCATCTCTCGCCTTCTCTAACTTCTTTAAGATAACCTCCTTGAACATCTGAAGTTCCTCGTCGCTATACCTAACTTTTTCTGATTGTGTTTCCATAATGTCCTCTTTTAAGTATTTGTAAAGTTAGTAATATATTATCTTTTGCTTATAGAAATCTTTAATTCTTCTCCGTTGCCCCACTCAACAGTTGAAACGCCATTAAGTTCATTAGACAGTGTAATCTCCTCAGACAATGTCTGGGATGCAACATAATCCTTAAACTCTCCCAATGATTCGGCAATATCCGGTCTCTCCTCAATAACAACATATATCTTATCTGTTACCTCCAAGCCGGAATCTTTTCTAAGATTCTGTATTCTATTAACCAACTCACGTGCCACACCCTCTCTCCTCAGAGAATCTGTAATGGTTATATCAAGGGCAACGGTTAGCTTGCCATCCGAAGCAACAAGCCATCCCGGCATATCCTCAGATGTGATCTCATAATCACCGAATTCGAGCACAACCTCTCCACCCGCAAGAGACAATACATGCGTACCATTACGCTCAATGTCGTTAATCTCCTCCTGGCTCAATGTTGCAAACGCGGCAGAGATCTCCTTCATCTGTTTGCCGTATCTCTTACCAAGGGTCTTGAAGTTTGGTTTTATCCTCTTTGTAATAAGGCCTGTTGTATCTGTAATATACTCCATCTCCTTAACATTCACCTCATTAAGGATTAGCTTCTCAACCTTCTCCAACTGCTCCTTTATCCTGTTGTCCAATACCGGAATAATTATCTTTGCAAGAGGTTGCCTTACCTTTATGTTGACCTTCCTCCTTAGAGCGAGAATCATGGATGAGCTTAGCTGAGCCAGCTCCATTCTCTCCTCAAGATCTTTGTCTATATATTCAGTATTTTCAACAGGCATAAGCACCTGATGTACACTATTCTCTTTATGTTTGCCCGATACAGCGTTAAGGTCTAAGAACAGTCTCTCCATAAAGAACGGAGCTATAGGTGCTCCAAGTATGGCAACACTCTCAAGACAGCTGTACAGTGTCTGATAAGCAGCTAACTTGTCGTTATCCATTTTTCCGCCCCAGAAACGTTTTCTGTTAAGACGTACATACCAGTTGCTCAAATGGTCACATACAAAATCCTGTATAAGACGCCCTGCCGTTGTAACATCATAATCCTCATAGCTTGCCTTAACATCCTTTATAAGACTGTTGAGATATGAGATTATCCATCTGTCTATCTCCGGACGCTCCTCAACAGCTACCTCCGCCTCCTTGCCTGTAAATCCATCCACGTTTGCATAAAGTGCAAAGAACGAATATGTATTGTACAATGTTCCAAAGAATTTCCTCTTTATCTCATCTACACCGTTAAAGTCAAACTTAAGGTTATCCCAAGGCTGGGCATTTGTCATCATGTACCATCTTAACGAGTCTGCACCATAATCGTTAAGTGCAGCAAACGGATCAACCGCATTACCCAAACGCTTGCTCATCTTGTTGCCGTTCTTGTCCAATACAAGACCGTTTGAAAGTACATTTTTAAATGCAACCCTGCCATTTATCATTGTAGAGATTGCATGAAGTGTAAAGAACCAGCCTCTTGTCTGGTCTACACCCTCTGCAATGAAATCTGCAGTCTGGCCAAACTCCGGTTGTCCGAGCTTCTTAAGCCCCTCCTGAGCAAAAGGCATCGCACCAGAATCAAACCACACATCTATAAGGTCTAATTCTCTCTTCATGGGCTTTCCGCTGTCAGATACCAATATATATGCATCTACATATGGCCTGTGAAGATCTATCTTGTCATAGTTCTCCTTTGTAAACTCACCCGGAACAAATCCCTTATCCTTTAATGGATTGGAGCTCATGAATCCTGCTGCTACAGATTTTTCCAACTCCTCATACAGCTCCTTAACGGAACCTATGCACCTCTCCTCTTTTCCATCCTCTGTTCTCCATATAGGGAGCGGTGTTCCCCAGTATCTGCTTCTCGACAAATTCCAATCCTGAAGATTCTCCAACCACTTTCCGAATCTGCCGGTACCTGTACTCTCCGGCTTCCAGTTGATAGTCTTGTTAAGCTCTATAAGTTTATCCTGAACAGCTGTTGTTCTAATGAACCAAGAATCCAACGGATAGTACAACACAGGTTTGTCTGTCCTCCAGCAATGAGGATAGTTGTGTACATGCTTCTCTATCCTAAAGGCTTTGTTCTGCTGTTTAAGCTCTACGCATATATCTACATCCAAAGTTGGAGCATCCGGAGCAAGTGTAGAATCGTATGCATTCTTCACAAATCTGCCTGCATACGGTCTATATGCCTCAACATCAACTCTGCTCTTTACATAGTCCGCATCTAAATCCTCTATTTTATAGAGCTTGCCTGTTCTGTCTACCATAGGTTGTTCGGCATTGCCATCCTTGTCTGTAACATAGAACGGAGCAATACCCGCAATCTTTGCAACCTTGGCATCATCTGCTCCAAAGGTTGGAGCAATATGTACAATGCCGGTACCGTCTGATGTTGTTACATAATCGCCAAGTATAACCTTAAGGGTATTCTTCTCGGGTTTTATCCATGGGATAAGCTGCTTATATGATATTCCGGTATTTAGTTCCTTTCCTTTAAACGGTGTCTCATCCAGTACCTTAAAAGGAATGAGCTTGTCTCCCGGCTTATAATCCTCAAACTTAAGGTCTGCAGCCTTTGCGTTAAAGTGCGCTCCTACAAGCTCTTTGGCCAATATATATACTGCAGGCTCGCCCGTATACGGATTAAACGACCTTACCCTAACATACTCTATATTAGGACCAACGCACAATGCTGTATTTGAAGGGAGTGTCCATGGGGTTGTAGTCCAAGCCAAGAAGTAGAGCGGAGCATCTAACTCTGTGTTGTCGGGAAGATGATACAAAAACTCACTTGCACTGTCTCTTACCACCTCAAACTGAACTGTTGCAGTGGTATCCTTTACATCTCTGTAACAACCCGGCTGGTTAAGCTCGTGTGAACTTAAGCCCGTTCCTGCAGCAGGTGAATACGGCTGTATGGTGTAGCCTTTATAGAGCAACCCCTTACCGTAAATATCTTTTAACAGATACCACAAAGTCTCTATGTACTGGTTGTCATAGGTGATATACGGGTTGTTCATATCAACCCAGTAACCTATTCTCTCTGTAAGGTTTACCCACTCTTTGGTGTACTTCATAACCTCCTTTCGGCAGGCAGAGTTGTAATCATCTACACTTATCTTTTTACCGATATCCTCTTTGGTTATCCCCAACATCTTCTCCACGCCAAGCTCTACAGGAAGTCCGTGCGTATCCCAACCTGCTTTTCTGCTTACATAGTAACCCATCTGAGTTTTGTAGCGACAAATGGAATCCTTAATGGTTCTCGCCATAACATGGTGAATACCGGGCATTCCGTTTGCAGAAGGAGGTCCTTCAAAAAATATGAACTTTTTAGCGCCTTCGCGGCTCTTTAATGTGTTCTCAAAACAATTCTCGTCTTTCCATTTCTTAAGAACAGAATTGTTCAATTCAACCAAATCCAAGTTTTTATACTCTACAAAACCCATATACGTCTAATTTTACTATTTTTGCAGTTGTTAAACTTTTTTGAAACTGCAAAGATATAAATATTTAGAAACTGTTTGGATTTTTTTAAGATTACCTAATTGAGTTTTTATGCAGATTTTAGATATAATCATTCTCCTTATATTTATAGGGATGGCAATAAGAGGGGCAATAAAGGGGTTCATTGGGCAGGCAGTTGGGATACTTTCGCTGTTTGTTGCCGTATGGGCCGGCTCGAGATACTCTGTAGTAATATCGGAGTGGCTTAAAGGCTTACTCTCTTTGGATGCCTCCCCGCAGGCAATGAACATAGTGGTGTTCATACTGCTACTTATAATTGTTATGGTCTTAGGGCATCTGCTTGCCCGTGTTCTGGAGGGCGTTGTTAAGTTAAGTCTTTTGGGATGGGCCAACAAACTGCTTGGGATGCTTCTCTCGCTCCTCTCTGCATTTATTGTAGCCGGAGTGCTGTTGTATGTTTTCAATTACCTTAACAGCACAATGGATATAGTACCTGCAGACAAGATAAACAGCTCTAAGATGTGCAGATTCATAATGTCTGCCACAGATTCGCTGTTCCCATATATCAAACAGGTTTTCAAATTTTAATATCAGACTAAAGAGTTTTGCAATGACAGACAATCCATATTTCATTCTTTTGGAGACAGCTACCGATTCATGTTCGGCAGCACTCTCGTGTGGTGACAAAATTATTTTTCAAAAATATATCTGCACACCAAAGGCGCATGCGGTAAAATTGGCCCCATTCGTTGAGGAGTTGTTGCAAGAGAACGGATTGACAATAAAGGATATAGCCGCAGTTGGCGTCTCGGAAGGCCCCGGCTCATACACAGGTCTCCGTGTTGGAACCTCGCTTGCCAAAGGAATCTGCTTTGGTGCAGACATTCCGCTTATTGCCGTTGGCACCTTGGATGTTATAGCTCAGGTTGCCATTGACAACAACCAATATGGCCTGTTTTCCGCTTCCCGACAAAGAATCTGCAATGGTTCCACCTGTGAACCTGTTGCCGACTGCTTGAACGTTACATCAAATGACAATTGCTATATTGTGCCAATGATAGATGCCGGACGAATGGAGGTGTACACGGCAGTGTTCAATTCGCGCGGAGAGAGGCTCACTGATGTGGAGGCAAAAATATTGGATGAGAACAGTTTTGTAAAGGAGCTTGCAGAGAAGCCTGTTCTTTTTACAGGAAACGGTGCTGCCAAATTCCGCCCATTAGCAGAGGGCAACAAGAACGCCCTGTTTGCAGAGGATCTGCCCCATGCAAGCGGACTGAGGGTTGCCGTTTACAACAAATTCTTTGCCGGCAAAAGGGAGAATACCGCCTATTTCCAGCCGTTTTATCTAAAGGAGTTTGTTGCAGGAAAGCCCAAGAAACTACTTCTATACTGAGCCTTAGCTTTAGCGTTGGCGTTGGCTATACTTTAATATTGTTATTTTTTATACTTGATGTAAAACATCATTTGGTACTATAAAATGATTAAAGGGCAACTACTGCGTTAAGCTCAATTTTCAAATCCATTTCATTTTTAATTATCTCGAATACCTCATTCTCTTTCAATGGTATCATTTAAAAAGAAAAAGATACTACAAACTTATGCCAAAGCCAAAGCCAAAGCATAAGCATAAGAACTCTATTTACAAATGCCGTTGAGGATATTCTTTAGTTTGGCATCATTGAATATATCTCTTGCCACAATATTTCCCTCTTTGTCAAAGATGAACAGAGACGGAACAGCCGTTATGTTATAGGCTATTACGGCCTGAGATGAACCACTTGCACCATCGCATACATTAATCCATGGAAGCTGTTGCTCCTTAACAGCTGTTGCCCACATTGCCTTGTCTGTATCTACACTCACCTGATAAATTTCAAGCCCTTTGGGATTATATGCCGCATAAATATCTTTCAGCTGATTGTTGAACAGTTTCTGGTTCACATCTGCCGCACCCCAGAAATAGAGGATAAATGGTCTCCCCTCCAACTCTCTAAGCTCGCGAGGTTTGGAGTTTATGTCGGGAAGCGAAACATTAGGGAAAGAGGATACACCTGCCTGCAGGAGCTTCTGCTCAAGTTCAACACTCTTATCAAAGGCATCGGCCTCCTTTTTAAGATGCATTACGTATGCAGAGTGCGGATATCTTGTAACAAGTGAGTCGTAGACTCTTTTAAAGATAAGGCCGTCTGTAAACTCTGCAAAGAGTGGCAGATTGGCACTAAAGTTCTGATACAAAGCAGGAATATTACTAAACGAGTATGGGTTGCCAAGTATCTGCTTCATCACCCCCTGTTTATATTTTACATACAGTCTTCCCATATCCTGTCTTAGAGTCTTTACTGCCTCCTCATCTTTTGCCGCAACCGCATCGCCTACCTTAGCCGCCAATTCGCTGTATTTTGCCTGCACGGCAACAAGAGATGAATCTAATCTCTTTAGCAATGCAGACTCTTTTGAACCGTTAACATTATAGTTTCCAAGAGTATCTGCTGTTATTGTAATATTATCTTTTGGCATAACAATCATTGAGGCAATCCTTCTGTTGTTATATGAGAGATAATAGAACTGCGGAGCGTTGTCTGCAAATTTAATTTTACAAGATAAGTTTCCGTTTTTATTGGTTTTTACGGTGTCGACAGGAACAACATTGTTAATATCCAATCGCTGCAGAACAACCTCTTTGTCGCCCGCGCCACTGATTGTTGCCGATATGTTTGCACTGTTTTTTCCGCAAGAGACTGCCAAAAACGAAACTGCAAGGTAAAATAAAACTTTTTTCATCTGCTGTTTTTGATAAATTTATAATCTGCTTTGTAATCTGTTCTGTTATGGTCTACAGTTTTTTAAACTCCTCTGCTATGGAGTTTGCTATCTGCACAAACTCATCCTCCGAAAGGTGTAGCTTCTCCTTTCTGAAATCCATGTCTGATTCTGCATTCAGCGGAACTAGGTGAATATGTGTATGCGGAACCTCCATGCCAAGAACGGCAACTCCTACCCTTTTGCACGGAATTGCAGTCTTAACGGCAATTGCTACCTTACGGGCAAAATCCCAAAGGCCGTCATAAACATCAACGGGAAGATTAAAGATATAATCATCTTCAATCTTCTTTGGTATTACAAGAACATGCCCTTTCGCTAAAGGGTTAATATCCAAAAAAGCGTAATAATCATTTGACTCAGCCACCTTGTAAGATGGAATTTCGCCATTTGCTATTTTTGTAAAAATTGTTGCCATCTCCTTAATTAGTATATAGTTTATATTCCCTAATAATGTTTTACATCAAATGATTAAAATATAACAATATAAAGGTTTATAATAAAATATAGCCAAAGCTAACGCTAAAGCTAAAGCCAACAACGCCGGTTACAAAGTTATATCTAAAATCTCAAACTTAACTGTACCGCCAGGTGTAACCACATCTACAACATCTCCCTTCTGTTTTCCCATAAGGGCTTTCCCTATAGGTGTTGTTGATGCAAGTTTTCCCTCTCTTAGGTTGGCCTCAGATTCTCCTACAATGGTAAACTCCATAACGGCTTTTGTTGCAAGATTCTTTATCTTTACCTTGTTAAGCATCTGTACATGCGATGTTCCAAGACGACTCTCATCTATTACGCGTGCATTTGCAACCAATTCCTGCAACTGTGCAATCTTCATTTCCAACATACCCTGAGCCTCTCGAGCAGCATCATACTCTGCATTCTCAGATAAATCTCCCTTGTCACGCGCTTCTGCAATGGCCTTGGAAATAGCAGGTCTCTCCACAGAAATCATGTGAGCAAGCTCAGCCTTCATTTTTTCTAATCCTTCGGCTGTTACATAGTGAATATTGTTATTAGCCATAATATTGTTAAATTAAAAAAGAAAGAATCCCGTACTCCGCCGGGACTCTTGGTACAAAGGTAGTAAATTCTATTTAATTTTAAAAATCTGTCTCCTTAACCCGTCTTTTGTCATTTTTTATCTGAGAGGCAAGTTCTTCCAAAGAGGCGAACTTAACCTCATCCCGTATCTTAAAGAAAAATTCAACTCTCATGTCCAACCCATATATATCTTCATTAAAATCCAATATATGCGTCTCTATCGTCCTCTCCTCGGTTGCGTTTACCGTGGGTCTGGTGCCAATGTTGCAAACCCCCTTGTACACCTTACCTAACAATTCTACCTTAACACCGTAAACTCCCCCTCCAGGTATAACCTTTAAAGGTTCGTAAAGAGCTAAATTAGCTGTTGGGAAGCCTATTTTTCTTCCTAATTTTTTTCCCGACACAACAACCCCTTTAAGTGAGTAGTTATATCCCAAAAAATCATTGGCTTTGGCCAATTCTCCAGACACCAAATAATTTCTTATCTTGGTAGAACTAACCGTTAGATCAC
>UQWT01000065.1 GCA_900544815.1 uncultured Bacteroidales bacterium
TTTTGTATTGCTTTTTGAAGCTGCCGCAACACTGGCGGGCTAGCCCGCCAGTGTTGCACTTCTATCTTGAATCTTTATAATAAACTAACTTATGTTAAAAAGATTTAGGCTCACAAGTATAAAACTTGTGACTTTAGTTGTAGCCATCCTGGTGGGATCATTGGAATTGGCTGCTCAGAACATTAACGTAAAGGGAGTTGTAAAGGACACCAATGGAGAGCCTATAATTGGCGCCGGTGTACAGGTGGTTGGAACAAAAGCAGGTGTTGCAACCGAAGTTGATGGTAGCTATACCATCTCTGCTCCTAAAAACGGTACTCTTAAAATTACATCTTTGGGTTATAAAGATGTAATTTTAAAAATTAACGGGCGCTCAACTGTAAATGTTGTAATGGAGGAGGATGCCGAGATGCTTAAGGAGGCTGTTATTACAGCCGAGTTTGGTATGAAGCGTGTTGCAAGAGCCGTTGGTTCTGCTGTTCAGAATGTAAAGGCTTCGGATATTACAGAATCCGGCCGTGAGAGTTTCGTATCTGCATTGCAGGGACGTATTGCCGGAATGACAGTTACCTCTACAGGTGGTGCCCCAGGTGCTTCAACCTCTGTTGTGTTGAGAAGCATTACCTCTATCTCTGGTAATAACCAGCCTCTTTATGTTGTGGATGGTGTTCCAATCAATAACTCAACATTTGACCCTGCAAGCGGATTCGCTGTTGCAGATCAGGTTGGTACAGCTAACTTGGACTTCGCTTCCCGTGGTAACGATATTAACCCGGAGGATATAGAATCTATGACAGTCCTAAAGGGTGCTGCTGCAGCAGCTCTTTACGGATCTGATGCTTCTAACGGTGCAATTATTATTACAACCAAGAAGGGTTCTGCGGGTAGAGGTAAGGTGTCATACAGTAACTCTTTCCGTTGGGATAAAGCGTATGGTTATCCTGAAATACAGACAGAGTTTGCCAATGGTGCTTACGGCGTTACCAACTACTATTATCAGAGCAGATTTGGAGGCAAATATCCCGAAGGCGTAAAGTTGTACGATAATATTGCTTCAACGCTTCAGACCGGTTTTTCTCATACACACAATATATCTGTTGAGGGTGGTACAGACAAAATTACAGTTCGTGGTGCTGCATCTTACTTGGATCAGAACGGTATAGTAAAGACCACAAACTATAATAAATTGAACATAACATTGTCTGGTAGAGCCGAGATTACAAAATGGTTGAATTTTGAATCTACTTTAAGTTATACATCTACAGAGAATACAAAATCTAACAAGGGCAAGGCAGGTCCTCTTTACAGGTCTGTAAGATGGCCTTTAACAGATAATATGGCCAACTATATGACGCAAAGTGGACAAATGAGAACTCCTGAATTGTACACAGATACAGATCTTCTTAACCCGTTATATGCGTTGTATAAAAACAAGAATTTTGATGAGAGTGACCGTATTATGGCTAATGTTGGATTGAACCTTACTCCATCTAAGCATACCTTTGTAAGAGCCACAATGGGTTGGGATATAGGTGCGTATAAATATCAGTCACATACTCATCCATATTATGGAAATTCTACTAGCGGAAGCTATGGTTCCGGTTCGTATAACTTGTCTAAACTGAATTTGAAAGACAAGACATTGAATGTTTTGGCGGGTTATAATAATGAATGGGGCAAATTCACATTCTCTGCACAAGTTGGTTATCACCAACAGGAGAATGCCAGTGATAACTTGGCAACCAGCGGTTCCAATTTCCAGGTAAAGGATTTTTACAGTATAGCCAATTGTGATCCTGAGACTATTACAACAAATACAAGAAACACCAAACGTAGGGTACAGGCTGTTTCCGGGCAGGCAGAGTTCGGTTATAACAATATGGCATTTGTTACACTCCGTGCAAGGAATGACTGGTCATCTACACTTCCTGTTGACAACAGATCCTATTTCTACCCTGCGGTAGAGGCATCTTTTGTTGCAACAGAACTTCCATTTATGAAACAGCAGGATGCAGTTTCGTATATGAAAATTAGAGGTGCAATTGCGCAGGTGGGTAAGGATGCAACCCCTCTTGCAATCTATCCTGCACTTGAAGGTACAGAAGATAATGGTGGAGGTTTCCGTTATGGTTGGTACGGCCCTAATGAGAAGTTAAAACCTGAGATGACAACATCATACGAGATAGGTGCAGAGGCTCGTTTCCTAAATGACAGAATTAATGCAGACTTTACATATTATTGGACAAAATGCGAGGACCAGTATATTACCGGTTTCAGATTGAGTTATGCTACAGGATTTGTACTTAATAATATGAATGTTGGAACATTTACCACTCGCGGATGGGATCTGCATATTGATGCCGATATTCTTAGAACTCAGTTTGGCTTACGTTGGAATTTGGGTGTTAACCTCTCGTCTTCTACATCTGAAGTTACAGAGTTGCCCGATAACGTTACAGAGTATTATAATGCATATACGTGGTTATCCGAAGGTTTAAGAAACGGTATCTCTGTAGGACACCCTGTTACAACCATGACAGGACATGCTTATCAGAGAAACGATAAAGGAGATATTCTTATAGACCCAAGTACAGGTATTCCATTGGTAGATTCTAACTGGAGTATATTGGGAGACAGACAGCCTAAATTGGAGTATGGTATTACAACCAATGTTTCATATAAAGGATTCCGCCTTTCAGCACTGTTTAACGGAAGATTTGGCGCTACTGTGGTAAATGCAACCAAACGTGATATGATGACAACCGGTTCAAGTTGGGAGTCTGTTAAATTGCGTAAGAGCGATCCTGTAGTATTTAAGGGCGTTCTTAAGAACGGATTGGAGAATACAGATCATCCTACAGTCAACAATATAGCTGTTACATACGCCAACTATGGATCTTCTATTTATCCAGGCGGTGACGAGCAATGGCTTGAGAAGAATGTAAATTACCTGCGTTTGTCTGAATTGAGACTTTCATATTCGGTTCCTGGTAATTGGTTGTCTAAGGTAACTCACAGCTTTGTACAGAGCGCAAGTGTGTGGGTTAAGGGAACTGACCTTGTAACATGGACAAACTACTCAGGTATTGACCCTGTTGGTAACTCAAACTCGGCAGCACTTGGTGGATCCGGCGGTATTGGAATAGACTATTGGGGCATTCCTACCCCGCGTGGATTCTCTTTTGGAGTCAATTTAACATTCTAAGCTAAAATGAGAATTATATTATGAAAAAGATATTAATTGTATTACTATCGATTGTCACACTATTGAATACGAGCTGTGACGATTACTTGGACGTTAACAAAAATGTTGACGCTCCGGACTACATTGAGGCGGAGTTGTATCTTCCGGGTGTACAGGCTGCGTGGCAGGGCTGTTATTGGGATATAAGAGCATTGGGTCCTCTTACCCAGATGTTTGGAACAAGTGGCTATACAAGTTTTGCTGTTCATTCCTATGCTTCAGGTTCAGACGCAGCTGGAGAGATGTGGAGAGTAACCTATTTCCTTCAAGGGATGAACTTGGAGAATATGATAAATCAGGCTATTGAGAAAGAGGCTTGGACATTGGCAGGTATTGGTTATGCCATGAAGGCGTATTCATGGGACTACCTTACAAAGATGCATGGTGAGGCTCCTATGAGAGATGCCTTTGTTGAGGGGCTTCTGTCTCACGGATATGATAGTCAAGCCGATATTTTTGAACAGGTTAGAACTTGGGCAAAAGAGTCCATATCTTATCTTGAAAAGGAGGATAATTGTGCATATACAGTACCCCTTAAAACTGCAGATATGATTTATGGAGGAGACAGAGATAAATGGAAAAAATTTGCACATGGTGTTATTGTAAGAAATCTTGCTGCTTTGACCAATAAGTCTGATTTTACATCTAAATATGCAAATGAACTGTTGGAGCATGCCAATCTTGCCTTGCAGTCCAATGATGATAATGCAACATTGCCTGTAGAGGGTGGTGGAAAAGAGGCAAAATATACATCCTATAACAATTCATGGGGTGTCTATAGAGGTGTTGGCTCAGATGGATATTGGGCATTTGATTGGGCAGTTGAGGTTATGACCGGTACAGTTCCCGAGTATGACGAAACAACCGGAGACAGAGTTGATGCAGATGTTAAAGAGGGAGAGGAAACTGTAGATGAAAATTTTCCTTTCAAATTGGCTGCAAAACAGATTGTTACAGATACTTCTAAAGCCATTGGACATTTTGACCCGCGTGTTGTGGCTAAGGTAGGTTGCAGGGATGACAGATATTATAAGAATATAGATAATATTGACAGTGTTAAAGCAAGAGTGTACTACGGTTCTGCATTCACATCTTCAACAGGACCTATTGGGACTTGTGCAAATCTTTGGGGTACCAGAACAGGTGGATATAATTCATCCAGTACATACGATGGCGACGGTAGATGGCTTTACAGGAATGATGCTCCATACGTTATTATGACAGCATCAGATATCAAATTCTGTGTGGCTGAAGCAAATTGGAAATTAGGGAACAAACAGGCGGCTTTGGATGCTTGGAAAGAGGCTGTAAAATTGGACGTAGATTTTACAGGACAATATCTTGTTCCGGGTAGTTACAAATCTACAGGTGAGCTTGATGAGAATGGTAATGATATAGCTGTTTTAGGCGGTGGACTCCCTGGTGGTGATATGATTACCACAGATGTTTACAAACAGTTGGCAGAGGAGTATAAAGCCGGTCCTTATGTAGATGGTATGACGTTGACAGATTTCTCATTGTCTCACATTATGATGCAGAAGTTTGTTGCAATGTTCCCATACGGTGCGCCTGAGGTTTGGGTTGATATGCGTAAATACCATTATGACCTTAAATACAGTGGAGAATACCCTTCATTCGGAAATGGTTGGAACAAGACTCAGGTAGACCAGAAATGGGATACAGATGAGACAAAAGTTTACAAAGGATATTACCTTATGCCGGCGCAGGTTGAGTATAGAAGAAGTGCTTATAATGTTAAAAATGAGGGTGCTCCATGTTATAGGATACGTCCAAGATATAATTCTGAATATATGTGGAACAGGCCATCATTGGATGCATTGAAACCTATTTCGGGTTTGGCAGATAATTACCACTGCTCAATCCCTTGGTTTGCTTATCCGGGTGATTATCCTGCAGCAAAATAGAGATTTTAATTTTAATATTTTACAAAATGAAAGTTATTAAATATCTAACATACATATTGGCTCTGTCATTGGTTTTCTCTTGTGACAAACATGAGATCCTGTACAACACAGAGGATGTGGATGCAAGTAAGGCAGAGTTCCAGCTTCATTATTTTGAACCTGTAAACAATGTAGCTGCAAATTACATAGACTCTGTGTTTGTTAACGATGTCCTTTACTCAAGTGTTAATGGTTCAGGGCAGTTATTACCTTACAATGGTGTACCGGGTGGTGCAACCGGAAGATTTTTTGCCGTAAAGGCCGGTGAGGTTAATTTTAAATTTTATAGGAAGGATAAAGTAGTCTACAATGAGACTGTTACTTTGAGTACCGGCAAACAGAACGTTTTTGTTCACAGCCTTTCAAAAGCTCCGGTAGTTATAGATAACGGTTTCCCTTACAATGACCTTACTCATGCAACGGGAACCCCTGCTACATGGAATACAGATTCTATTGCAACGGTAAGATTCTACAACTTCCTTTATGAGAATGCTACTACCCCTTATCAGGGTAAAATACAGTATCAGTATGAGGATGCAAGAACCAAGGAGTGGACAAATCTTGGCAATCCTGTTGGATTTGGTGAGGCTACAGACAGAATTACAATTAAGGTTGTTAAAAAAATATTCAATAATCAGGGTTATTGCAGAGTTAACTACAGAATGCTTGATGAATCCGGCGAGATATTAAAAGTTATGAACAGTTCCGGCAGAATGGTTAATTACAGCGATTACTGGAACGCTTACATTGGCAGGGCTTATATGCACATTTATGGCGGCATTAGGACAGCCAAGCCAGTTTCGTCTGTTAAGCAGTGGACTTCACTATAACAATTTACTATGGATCTTCCCGATAACTTGTCGGGAAGACCTTTAATAACAACTAATATAGAGAATAATTATGAGAAGAGGTTTGATAATGCTTTTGGTTATGCTTTTGGCATTACCTATGGCGGCTCAGAAACTTTCTAAAGAGGAGAAAGCTGCATTGGCTAAGGCCAAGTATGAGAAAGCTCTGAGTGCAATAAACGCTAATAGTTTTGTAATTGTTCCTGCATCTTACCAGACTTCGAGCGGTGATGTTGAGACAAATACAGATAACAGCAATCTTCTGTTGGTTCAGGGAAAACAGGTCTTTCTTCAAGGCAGAATCGTTTGCGACAATACTTATAACAATGTTGCAGAACCAACTGAGTATGACGTTAAGGTTGACAAAAAGGGTAACATAAAGCTTAAAATGGTTGTTCAGGGTAGAATGGTTAAGGGTACATACACCATATCTGTAAGGAATAACGGCAATAATGCAGATGTTATCTTTAATCCTCAGAGTGGAGGTACTACAAGAAGATTTACAGGTCCTCTTACCCCTCCAAGTGAGACATCTTATAATAAAAGAGCAAACCCAATGTAATACAGTTTAGGTAAACAATTAATTGGTAAGCCTGCATTAGACAATTTGCCTTTTGCAGGCTTTGCTTTAAAAACAGCGTTTTCCGGCAAGATGACCAATGTTAATTCTAAATATAAATACTTCTATATAGCTAAGCTTTGGCTATGTTTTTACTAGAAACTTCTATATTGTTATATTTTAATCATTTGATGTGAAACATTATTCTGTACTATGAAGAAGATTTTGGTATTCAGCTTTTTAATAGAGATATGCGTTCAACCGGCTTTGAAGGTGTGTTTGAGTTAAACGCACACACACCAAATTTTTTGTATCTCTATATGTACAGGCCAAGGGTAAGAGATTTTTATTACTCAAATTTAAAACACTTTTATATGGGGAATGCCCGCTATGTTGTAAATAATAAGATAGCGGCACAAGGATTTCATGCTTTTAACTGCAGTTTTGGTAAAATCAACAGCAGCAATTGTTATGTTGTAATTTACGGGTGACCTTCCCTGATTTTGGTTGACACTTTTAGAGCGGTTAAACTAATATGATTTACAATATCACTGACTGGGTTTACAGTCGGTGTTTTTTATCTCTAAAAGTCTTTACAGAATCACTGTTTTGATTTACAGTGCTGCAGTTTGACTGGTTGGTTTTATCCAGGTGCTGCGGTATCACAGCACCTGGACACTTTGGCAAATATATGCCTTTTTTTTCATTTTATCCCATAGCCCAACTATTTTTCCAGCATCGTCGCTGCTCTCCCGTCTGCATATGTACTGTGCCATTCACGGAAAACAAATAGGCATGTCTGTTGTCCACGAAATTCTTTTCGGGGGAGCCTAATACCCCGACAGACAAATGTCTGTCGGCAGATATACAATGTTAGCAAGCATATTTATAGTATTATTTGTACAATATTGAATGACTAAAATCAGAGATTCTCAATAAACTCTAATCACGATAATAATACCTATTGTTTTTTATCTTTTTATTGCATAATATTTTATATCTTTGCATCAGAAATATCGAAAGCATTAAAGATGGACAAGCCCAAGAATCGAATAAAAGAGGTGTTGGAAGACAAAGGCATCAAGCAAACTTGGTTGGCGGAAAAACTCGGAAAAAGTTTTTGTATCGTCAATTCTTATGTCTGTAACAGACGTCAGCCGAGTTTAGATGTATTGTTCGAAATAGCAAACATTTTACAAGTTAATCCGAAAGATTTGATTGATATTAAAAAGGAATAAGATGGCAAAAAAGAACATAAAATTAGTTGTACCTAATATCACAGAATTGGTTAATGGCTGGCTCAAATCATCCTATAAATCGGATTACAAATTTGAGCAGAAACCATTGAATGAAGATACACGCAAAGTTCTTGATGATTATTTTTCTAATGAATATTTCGGATATGAGTAACAAGAAATATGCTTTTATTGATGAATTCGGTGCGTTCGGATATGATTTTGATAATCCAGGATGTACTACTCATTTTCTGATTTGTGCAGTCATTGTAGACGAAAGCAATCTTTCGCTTGTAGAGGAGAGCGTAGAAACTATTAGAAAAAAATATTTTCAACAAGGAGAAATCAAGTCCAGTAAAATAGGAAGGAATCATAAAAGGCGTGTCTCTATCTTGACCGAGCTAAAACAACTCCCCTTTCACATATTTGCATTTGTATGTGACAAACGGAAAATATATGAGAATTCTGGCCTCAGATATAAAACATCGTTTTATAAATTCCTGAATAATATAGTACATCAAGAATTAAGAATCTCATATAGTAACTTAACGATTACTGCTGATGAAGTTGGAGGTAATGATTATCTTCAATCTTTTGCAGCTTACGTTAGGTCAAAAGAAATACCTCTTGATTTATTTGATAATAGCCTATTTAGGTTTGAAAATAGTAAACACAGTATAATCATACAAGTGGCAGATATAGTGTGTGGTTCTCTTGCATATAATTATGATATTAGGAAAATCTCAGAATCCGATGGCTACAATTATAAATCCATATTAGGAGATAAAATATTAAGAATAAAAGAGTTTCCCGAAACCTTTGATACATTCAATGTTTCTCAGAATGACTTGACCCCCGAATATAATTCACAAATTGCAGATATCTGCTATAGAAAAGCCAAACATTTCATAGAAACGCATAATGACACAGACAATGATGAAGTTAAGCAACAAATTGCAGTATTGAATTATCTCCTGTTTAGATTTATGAATAAATCGCCCAGGAAATACATTCCCACCCAAGAACTTATTACCCAATTGGTATATTTAGGATATGATAAATTGTCTCTTCAAACATTTCGGAATAAAATCATAGCAAAACTTCGAGATAATGAGGTTATAATATCAAGCAGCTCTGGTGGATATAAGATACCATCGACGGAAAAAGAATTGTATGACTTTGTAAATCATGGCAAAAGCATTATTATGCCAATGTTAGCACGATTAAAGACTTGTAACGATGTTATTCGGATGGGAACGAATGGAGAAATAAATCTATTCAAAAAGGCAGAATATCATTCACTTGCAAAAATGTTTGGGACAACCGAACTGTAATTAATATCCTATATATGATTGACTTCGATGAATATATACGCCAAGGTGAGCCGCAAAAACGGGAGAAAGGCTATGCGTGGCAAACTGCAATCGGCTTGCAGGCCGTCGATGGACTTAAGCCATCCCACTATCTGATTGAAACCGCCCGAAAAGATATTGAGGGCGAAATTACGATTGACGAAGCAGAACAACTCATAAAAAGCTACTACCAGTCGAAAGAAGCGCGTACACCTGAAGATGTGGAAATGCACGAGGCGGATACGGCATCGACCAACATTCGCCGACTTCTTACCGAAAAAACATTTGCGTTTACGCTTGTCGGACTGACATCGATTCATCGTCGGATATTCGATGGTGTATTCAAGTTTGCCGGTCAAATACGCGATTACAACATCACGAAAAAGGAATGGGTACTTCGTGGAGATACAGTGCTCTATGTTTCTGCGCCCGATCTTCGCAAAGCGATTGAATACGACTTGGAACAGGAACGTCAGTTCGACTATTCAGAAGTGGACCGGAATGGATTAGTGAGCCACATAGCCAAGTTTGTGTCGGGACTATGGCAAATCCATCCGTTCGGCGAGGGAAATACCCGAACAACTGCCGTGTTCACGATTCTCTATCTACGTTCTATGGGCTTTGACGTAACAAATGACCTATTCGCCAATTATTCATGGTATTTCCGTAATGCTCTGGTACGCGCCAACTACCAAAATGTGCAAAAAGGCATTATGCGTAATTCCGAATATTTGGAACGATTTTTCCGCAATCTGTTATTGGGCGAAAATAACGAGCTGCGGAATCGGTACATGGTTGTAAATGCACCGAAAGAACTGGTTACAGAGCAAGCACAACATGATAACCGTACAAGTACCGAACAACCTACCGTACAAGTAACCGAGCAAGTTCTCGCTTTGTTACTCGCCTTGTCAAACGAACAATTGTCGTTGAAAGGATTAATGGAGAAAGTCGGTTTGAAGCATCGTCCGACTTTTATAGAAAACTACATAAATCCTGCTGTCGAGACAGGTATTCTCAAGATTCTATATCCTGATAAGCCCAATCATCCAAGGCAGAAATATTTGCTTACAGCAAAAGGGCTGGCCTTATATAATGATCTAAAGATAAAACATTCTATTTAATAGTTAGTCAATCTCAATTATATTACATTTCCTAAGAGACATGAACTTATTTGATAAAGAGATATATACCATTAA
>UQWT01000066.1 GCA_900544815.1 uncultured Bacteroidales bacterium
ACGAGATAAAGATAGTTCTTCCTCCGGCATTGCAGGAGACAGATTTTGTAGCGTTGGCAGCAGAGGTTAAGAGCGAGGGCGGTACAGGAATGGATATCTATACAAAGGCCGGATCACCATGGAAGGTAACCGTAACCGCACCAACCTTTACAGATGGCAAATACAATGACAATGCAAAGGTAAAGATAGGGGCAACAGGAATAGCCGATGGCGAAAAAGCAATTTTAAAGGTAACCCTTATTACAAGCAACGGGCAAGAGGTATCTGCATCGAGACCTTTTATATTCTATAACGGAACAGTTGTTAATCCTGCTGCAGCAGGAGGTATGGAGGCTGCATTGAACGGTCTTGATCCTGCAGAGGTTAAAGATCTTAATATCATAGGCACATTAAGCGCAGATGATTTTAAATACATAAAGCAAAACCTTAAAGGTTCTCTTGAACGTATAAACTTCTCCAATGCAGATGTGACTGAGATTCCCGACAAAGCATTCAGCGATTTTTGGAAACTTAATGAGGTCATACTGCCGGGAAACCTTAAAAAGTTAGGATACCAGGCATTTGTCAACTGTCCTATCACAAGCATCACCATACCGGACAGTGTAACTGAAATAGACAGCGAAGCATTTAGAGCATATAATTCAAAATATGCAAAATTAGAGAGTGTTGTAATTGGTTCGGGAATGACCGAAATACCAAGAGAGTGTTTCTTCAAACAGACAAATCTCAAATCTGTCTCACTTCCGCAAGGAATTATCACAATAGGCCAAAGTGCATTTGCAAACTGCAACTCCCTTACAAATATAGAACTGCCCAATACACTCACAGAGATAAAAAATCAAGCATTTATGTATTGCGGCTTTACACAGATTACGATACCAAATAATGTAACTAAAATAGGTGTACGTGCATTCTCCGGTTGCCACAATTTGACTGATGTTACCCTTTCAAAGTCTCTTGTTACAATTGGAGATAGCGCCTTTAACAAGTGCGGAGCTATTGCAACAATAGATCTTCCCGAAACTATAGAGAGCTTTGATCTGTATATATTCGACTGGGGTAAAGCAACTACTATCATCTGTCGTGCAAAGAAAATTCCAAATATCTCCAAGTACACATACAAATGGGATGAGCAATTTAAAAGTGTAACGGATAAAGACGCTGCTGTTGTTAAAGTTCCTTCAGAATCATTAGACCGGTACAAGGCAAAATGGGGAAAATATTTTAACAATATAGTTGCTATAGAAGAGTAGTCTTTTACAATATAAAACCTTGCAGATAAGGGGGTGGCAGAGATAGAGAAAACTGCCATCCTCTTTTTTTGTCGGGAAGATAAACAGGCCCCCAAAAAAACTTTAAAAAAACATGTTACAAAACAGCAATTTCCCCCTCCATTAATGAGAACAATAAAATATCCACGTTATGGCAGAAAGAATTATTATTACACTTGCCTCTCTGCTACTTGTTTTTGGGTGCGAAAAGGGGAATCCGCTTCCCGACATAAACCCGGATGAGCAGGAGGAGAAAGATCTCACAGAGTTTACTGTAACACTTAAGGATGTCTCTCAGGTTGAGACCAAATTGGGCTTTTCGGTAGATGAGGATTGGGTAAAGGACCTCAATCTGTTTTTGTATAGCAATAATGGTGAACTTATTACAAATATCTATAGAGAGGTTAGATCACAGGATGATCTTACATTCAATCTTAAGGCACAAGATGGTGCGGATTGCTCCGTCTTTGCAATAGCCAACTTGGGTTACCAGATGGATGGGCCCAATATGTACAGGCTTACGGAATCTGTGTTTGGAATTAATGAGTATTCCGGGATGTTTGGCGAGAACGGAAACTGTGTTATGTCTGGAAGAAAAGATTTTAATGTAAAAAAGGATGAGGTTGTTACGGTTGAGATGAGGAGGATTATGGCAAAGGTGACTGTTTTGTGCAACTATGACAATCTTAATTCAAATGTCCAGCTTAAGATTAACAGCATTAAAATCTGCAATATTCCAAAAGAGGTTAAATATTTTGGAAGGAGTTTTGCGAAAAGAGCATCTGATGTGATAGACGGGAATTGCTATATGAAAGGGAATTTAGGCTCTATCACTACTACCGGAGTTGATTTCTATACATTTGAGAATTACCAGGAGGCAGAACTTACCGGGGCAACTACAAATAAGGAGAAAGCGGAGATGCTTACCTCTTTGCAGCTGAAGACATGCAGCTATATTCAATTGGAGTACGAATTTACGGATTCTCAAAAGTTTGGTACTATACGCTACCTTTTTTATCTTGGCAAAAGCATGGAGGATGTTATAGTTGAGCGTAATAATCATTATACCGCCACAGTATTTTTCAATGGCAATGCTTCTCGCGACGAGATAAGCGTGAGCGTTGACAACAGCGATCTCAAAGACCGCATTACATCTCTTACGGTAACACCTAAAGAATTGTTTTTCACAGAATTGAACACCACATCCCAATTAAGTGCATATACTTATCCTTCTACAGCGTATAACAAATTGGTTAGTTGGAGCAGCAGCGACCCATCTGTAGCAACGGTAGATAATAACGGACTTGTCACATCTGTAGGTAACGGCCATTGTTCAATAAGAGCCACAAGTGTTGAAAAACCATATATTTACGATACCGCGGAGGTGACTGTGGAGGAGGAAGTGATTGTTACTGAGGATGATTACATTGCATTTGACAAAAGCTCTCTGCTTATGTTGGATATTGACACCCGGACAATTGGATTTACAACAAATGAGCACAATACCAAGACACCGGTATTCATCGTATCGGATGACAGGGTTGCCAAAATAGTGAAGCAAAATGATGGCAGTATAGAAATAAAGGCGTTGCAAGCCGGTGTCTGCACAATAAAAGGAACACTTGGAGATGCAGAGGCTGTATGTTCCATTACCGTTGAGGAACTTATAGTGACTGCCGATAACGAGGTTACCATCTACAAAGATTTCTACCATGAAATAGGTTATGAGATCTCTCCGCAATGGGCAGCCTATACACATAATCTTAAATGGGAGATTACAGACGGCCTTACAAATCCGGTTTTCGGGTTTGTTGGTGGAGTTGCAGGAAACAATATCGTTGGCATAGTTCCTACTACGGATAACGGTTTGAAAGCCGGAGAACTTACAGTAAGTTTTGTTAACGCCCCGCATAAAAAAGCTACCATAAGGGTTAATGTAAAGGATGCCATTAAGATGAGAAGTAAGATTACGGCAATAGCCAACATAGGGTATTCAGACACGTATGAAAGTCTTGATATTGAAGCACCCCAACAGGCTGCAATAAATCTTGAGTTTACAGGCAGATCTCCCGGAACATATATATCTGCGTACAGAGACGGATATGGATATTCCAACGGTTGCATAAGAATATCAAACCCTTGCGGGGCCAACGGAGCGTACAATCTTAAGGCTTCTGTTACGGGCGATAATGGCACTGTAAACACAGCTATCTGTACAATAGAGGTTTACGAGCAGATCTTTTTAGTTGGAATATCCAAAAGCATGGATGTGATAAAGTCCAACAGGCATACCGTGGGTGGGGTCCAATATATAACAATCTCCTATGAAAACGAGGTTGTTGCAAAATATATTGCTCATCCATCATCTCTGCTCTACCCGCGAGGAGTGATTAATGATATTCCGTTCTCTTACTATTACAACGGGCAACACTTTACTGAGGATCACACAGATCTCTCGGAGATTGCAGGGCCATTTGAGTTTAATTCCGGCGATCCATACCAACTTGCCTTTGGTAAAGGGAGAGGAAGCGCTCTCTATCCGCCAAAGTATTTGGAATATTTTGTGCTCGAAACAGATAACAAAGGTTATATGATTACAGCCAATCAAAAATTTCTTTACATAGTCAGCCGTCCGTTTGGAGGAGGATTTTGCGAGGAATCTGTCTCATGGCAGGAGATATTTCAGTACATCTATCAATAGGCAATAGGGATGTAACAAATTAAGAGGGTGAGTTTCACCCTCTTATTATCTCCACCTCGCTATCCAATCCCACCTTGATAATTTGCGAAGGTTTATGCGTTGCCTCTCTGCTTTCGCAAGCCGGGTCTACTGCAAAATCAACAGCCTCTTTTATGCAAGGTTCTATCTCTTTATATGTTACAGGTGATTTGCTTCCCGACATATTTGCCGATGTTGACACTATGGGCCTACGGAATTTTGCAATCAGCTTCTTGCAGAAATCATCCATTGGAATCCTTATACCTGCAGAACCGTCGCCCGCAATAACATTCTCTGCAAGAGCTATGGCTCCCGGATATATGATTGTCATAGGCTTGTCGTTTACCTCTATAAGAGATATTGCTATCTCGGGGAACTCCTTAACATACCTTGCAATCATATCCATATCTGCTGCCAATGTAATGAGGCTTTTTGAATCCTCTCTTCTCTTTATTGCAAATATCTTTGCAACAGCCTCTTTGTTTGTAGCATCACAGCCAAGCCCCCAGACAGTATCTGTGGGGTAGAGTATCACTCCGCCATTTTTTAAAACTTCAATGGCTTTGTCTATGTTCTCTTTAATAATGTTCTCTGTCATAATTCCTGTGTTTTATTTTATAGCTTTGGCGTTGGCTAATTACTCTCTTTACATTAAATTGCCAACGCTAACTCCATATTAGTTTATAGTTTATGGTTTAATGTTTATAGTAAGTTTATCTGCTTTGGCTTTCTTTACTCTAAAAATAGCTAAAGCTAATGCCAACGCCAAAGCCAACGCCTATATGATCAGCTCCGCACTTACAGGATAATGATCTGACAATTTTATCTTATCCGTAATATGAGCAGAGCAGTCAAACTCTTTAGGGTACAAAATATAATCTATCCTTAAAAGTGGCCAAAGTCTCATAAACGTACCACCAAAACCGTTCCCTGCCTCTCTGAAAGAGTCCTTCCTGCCGCTAACCAAACGGTGATATGTGTAGGAGACCGGAGTATCGTTAAAATCCCCGCATATAATGGCCGGCAACTTGCATTTTTCTATATTTGCTTGTATGGTATTAACCTGGTCTGACCTCTTTATAAATGTTCCTAACATCTTGTCATGAACCTCCTTATACTCGTTTCTCATCTCCTCCCCAACCGCAGAATTTTTGCTCATCTTCTTAACTAATGCTGTAAACGACACATTATATGACTCAAGATGATTGTTGAATACTCTTAAAATCCTGTCGTAGTGATTAATATCTGTAAAAACAGAAAGGTTGGTACTCCCCTTGAAGCAGATATCACCGGTGTTGACAATAGGGTACCTGCTAAGTGTCATATTCCCAAACAGCTTTCCATTCCTTGTCTTAAACAGTTTGTAATGCCTGTACCGGTAAGACGAGAAGATGGTATCTGCCATATTCTTGTTATCCACAAAAATCTCTTGCAGGCATAATATGTCGGGAAGGTTATTATTAATGTATGAAATGACAGCCTTTCTGCAATCGTCTCTTGACAAACCATCAGATGACAAACTGAATGTCCCTACATTATAGCTCTTTACCGTAAGTTTTATCCCCTCTTTCTCCTCGTGGCTCCCCCCTCCTATCTTAACAAAAAGGTCTAAATAGAGAAGAGACGGAAGTATGGCTATGATTGGAATCCACGCAGACCTGCTTCTTCTTGCAAATGCCACAAGCAGCAAAACCACATTTACCGCAAGTATAGGTATATAAAACAGACCGAAAAAGAGCGGCAGCCCAAACTTGGACGGATTTACATATATTGAAAGATAAGACAACCCCAAGCATCCGGCAGCTACAAAAAGTACTACCCTGAATACAATCCCCCAAAAAAGCGGGGTACGTCTTCTACCGGATCCGGCTAGTCTTCTTACCATATATAATTATGTTAATAGTACATTCTGTTATTCTTTTTCCAATAGAGTATAAGCACAAGGCCAAACAGCATACCTCCCAAATGCGCGAAATGTGCAATGCTTCCCCCCGGATTTGACAAACCAAGCAAAAGCTCCAACACGCCAAATATTATTACAAAATATTTTGCCTTTAACGGGATTGGCGGAATAAGCAACATTATCCTATCGTTAGGGAACAACATTCCATACGCCAACAACAAACCGTATATTGCGCCGGAAGCGCCAACGGTAGGTATCATATGTAGCATATTAAACGAAAGCTGATCTCCAACAGAAGCATAATGCAAGGCCTCCAAATATGTAACACCGTTATGCAGCAATGCCGCGCCTATTCCCGTAACAAAGTAATACACAAGGAATTTCTTTGAGCCCCATACCCTTTCCAAGGCAACTCCAAAGAAATAGAATGTGTACATATTAAAGAATATATGTGTAAAACTACCGTGCATGAACATGTGCGTAACAAGTTGGTACGGCCGGAACAAAGGGGACCCGAAATAGAAAAGGGCGAACTTTTCAATCATGATTTCCTCCTTGAACAGCGTAAGCACAAACATTATTACATTAATGATAATAATATTCTTTACAACCGGTGTTACAGTAGGCATAAAAGCCCTGTAATTATTCTGATACATACTAATTTAGTTTATTGGCTTTAGCTTTAGCTTTGGCTTTAGCTTTAGCTGATTAAGTTTATTGTTTAAAGTCAGTTAATTAGTTGATAGCTAAAAGAGAACCGTTTTTCATCTTCCCTCTATAAACTATAAACTTTTAACTTTTATTTGGCTTTAGCTTATTTAGTTTATTGTTTATAGTTCAAAGTTTATTGTCAGTTAATTAGCTTATAGTTTTAAAGATATTAGTTTTTTACTTTAAGCTTTGCTGCTATTAACTTAAAAACCTTCTATACACTATAAACTCTAAACTTTTAACTTTTATTTTGCTTTGGTTTTAAAACAATTTCTTAAACTCCTCCTCCTGCATTATTGCAACGCACCTCTCTCCGTATGGGCTCGTGTATGGATCCGGGCAGGCAAAAAGGGAATCAATTATCATTCCACCCTCGGTATTGTTCACCTCTCCTACGCTTCCCAACAAATCCTCTACCAACTGCATTGTAAGCCTCTCCCTGAATTTTTCGCTAAAATCAGAGACATTTGATTCTGATATTGTCTGCAACAGGTCATCTATCAACTCCTCCAACGTAAGGTTGTCCCCTTTAAGGGTAGCAGGTGTTCCATACATTGTAAGTTTTCCGTTGCCATCCTCCTCTACATCGAAACCAAGTTTTTTAAGTTCGGGCAGATACGGGACAACCGTAAGTCTCTGCTGGTATGACAGTTCCATCTGCTGCGGATAAAGCAGTTCCTGAACATTGGCCTCTATATCTGCATCTGTTAGTGCATTCTTGAACCGCTCGTACAAAATCCGCTCGTTAGCTCTCTTTATATCAATGACCATTAATCCAGATTTAACAGTTGTAAAGATATATTTGTTCTTGAACACAATACAACTGCGATCATTTATATGATCATCATTAAAGAGTTTTGATTCGTACACCCTTTGGGAACCCGAATAATCCCGCTCCTCTGCATGTCTGCCACCTGCAATATTGTCATTGTCATTACCATTTTCAAAAAGTTTGTCCTGTGCTCCGGTCCACTCTGCTTTTGTGTTCCATCCCGGCTGTCTCATCCTCCCCTCCTCCACAAACGGGTTGAACAGGGGATCATAGGAGACCTTTGGCGCCTGTGGTATATAAAAATCATTCTTTGCCGCAACAGGTATCTCCGGAACACCTTCCATGTCAAAATCTATGGCAGGAGCAAAGGCATTCTCCCCTATCGCCTCCTTAACCGAAGCACAGAGAATCTCAAATATTACATTCTCATCCTCAAACTTTATCTCTGTCTTTGTTGGATGTATGTTCACATCAACACTTTGCGGGTCTGTCCTGAGGTATACGAAATAAGAAGGGAATAGGTTGTCGGGAAGCAACTTATCATACGCCTTAAGTATTGCCTTATGTAGCAACTGGCTCCTAAAGTAGCGCCCGTTCACAAACAGATACTGGTTAGACTGGCTCTTCTTTGCGCTTTGCGGACGTCCAATATAGCCTCTTATCTTGATTATAGCCGTATCTGTCTTTACCTCAACAAGTTCCTTATTAAGCTCCTTTCCACAAAGCTGTATTATCCTCTGCTTTATGCTTTGGACAGGGGGAAGTACAAATACCTCCTTAGCATTGTGTATAAGCCTGAACTCCACATTTTTGCGCGTAAGAGCTATTCTGGTAAACTCCTGCACGCACTGCTTGTATTCCCAATTGTCTGTCTTAAGGAATTTTCGCCTTGCCGGAATATTGTAAAAGATGTTTTTAACCTGGATGTTTGTTCCGGTTGGAGTGGCGGTTTCTCCGGTATATTTTATCTGGTTCTCCTCCACTTGGACCTCTGTTCCAACCTCCTCCTCTGCTGTCTTGGTTTTGAGAATCACCTGTGAACAGGCTGCCACAGAGGGGAGCGCCTCTCCCCTAAAACCGTATGTATGAATTGAATACAAATCCTGTTGGGATGCAATCTTGGATGTTGCATGACGCATGAAACAGAGCTGCGCCTCATCTTTTGTCATTCCGCATCCGTTGTCTATTACCTGAATAAGAGTCTTCCCAAAATCTGCAAGGATTAGCGACACAGATGAAGCACCGGCATCCACACTGTTCTCCATAAGCTCCTTAACTACACTTGAGGGGCGCTGTACAACCTCTCCGGCAGCAATAAGGTTTGCTATGTGGCTTGGCAGAACCTGTATCATCTTACTTAAAGAACAGATCCATTACGTTTGTAAAGTAGAGCACCGCCAACATAAGTATGGCCAAGGTTACAATTGTAAGGATACGTATAACCTTGTCTACCATGCTTGAACTTCTCTTCACCTCAAAGCGTGGCTTTGTAAATGCCCCTTTAATGCTCTCGCCGGGAACATACTGCCCTTTGTTTCTGCGCTCTGCAGCGGCAATCTTCTCCTCTAATGCCTCTTTCCGCTCATCATAGTAAACGGGCTGATAATTAAACACTTTATGTTTAGGTGTGTTAAATAGCTTTAAACTGAAAAAACTCATCTTTTTACCTTTTTAATCCAACAGCAAAGCTACAAAAATTATACTGCATTTCAGACTATCAAATTCTTTAATATTAAAAATTTGTGTGAGCCTGATAGCCGTTCACTACCGTTCTATCTCACAATGAAGATATGTTAATCCTGTTTTGCAATCTCAGGCTGTCTTACCCTGAAAAAAATTTCGGGGAAGGTCACAAATAAGTACTAAGTGCAAGGCTACCTGTAAGATGACGGTTGAATGGCTTGTCGGGAGGCAAAGGATGATTAATGAAAAGGCTGCAGTGAATAAGCTACGGCCTTATTTTTTGATTGGAGTTTTTAATTATCAACTTAGTCTGCAGTCAAAGCGAATTTCAAGCCGACGGCCTCCGAAATCATAATGAATGTAGAAAGCTGCATGTCGGTTTCACCTTTTTCGAGCATAGCCACATACTCGCGTTTTTTTCCGATTTTATCGGCAAGCTGCTGTTGGGTGATTCCGGCTGACACCCGTGCATTTTTCAATATCTCTGCGTAATACCAAGCTCGAGACTTCGCATCAAACTCATCACGCGAAGCAGTGCCCTTTGCGCCGTATTTATTGGTAAACATATCTTCTACGGTGGGAAGATGTTTGAGCGTGTTAATGTTAATCTTTGGTCTCATTGCTGTAGGTTGTTTAAAATTTGTTCTGCTTTTTTAATCTCTTTTTTATAATCCTTGGTGGACTTCTTCATAAAACCATTCAAAAGGAGTATCTGTTCGGCCTCAATGAAATTCTCGTGATCAATGGTAAAAAGAACAACTCTATATTCATTACCGACCGAAATACGCAACTCATAGAAATTTGTATCTATAAGTTTCTTAATTAATTTGGTGTTCACAACTTTTACAACCGCTATAATGTTCAAGGCATAATTCACTTTATTCTGAACATTTGCAGGAAGAGAGTTGTAAAACTCATCGAATTCGGCACTCCTCATCATAGTTCTCATGCCGCAAATGTAATAAATTTATTACATTTCACAAAGCAGCTACAAAAATTATACTGCAGTTCAGACTATTTCCAGCTGTATTTTGGAGGTTCAAGATAATAGACAGTGACCTTCCCTGATTTTGGTTGACACTTTTAGAGCGGATTAACTAATATGGTTTACACTATCACTGACTGGGTTT
>UQWT01000067.1 GCA_900544815.1 uncultured Bacteroidales bacterium
TTCTAAGTCTATAAGATAAGTTTTAATAAGATACGATCGGTACAGAGGGCGGCTTTTTACAGCCGCTCTCTTTTTTCTCACCATTCACTCTCTATACATAAACTATAAACAAATTGTCGGGAAGCTCCATACTCTCCATACTCTATAAACTATAAACTTTCAACTATTACTTTTTTGCTTTAGCTTTGGCGTTAGCTAATTAAATTTTGACAGCCAACGCTTTTCTCTTTACACTATAAACTTTCAACTAAGTTAAGGCTAGCTAACGCACTGCCGCTTCAAATACTAACAAAAAGAAGCCTCATACATAGCATACTACAAAAAAGAGGCGCCCTTTATGAACGGACGCCCCTGATTATTATAATTGATCTATCTTAAATCAGAACTACTTTGTATATCCTGGATTCTGCTGTTTCTCCAATACAGGGTTTGCATTGATCTCATCCTCCGAAATAGGTAGAATAGTCTTATAGAACGATCTATCTATTGATTTAGCTCTATGAGTTAAAACTACAGCAGGCTTAATCATCTCGTCACAGAAAGTGATAGTCTTATTGCAACGCATCATATCAAAAAATCTATGGCCCTCTGCAAACAACTCTTTACTTCTCTCATCAAGAATCATATCTAATGAGATATTAGAAGCTGTAGCCTTCTCCAAGTTTGGAGAACGTTTACGAATAGCCTGAAGATATTCAGCAGCAGCAGCCTTTTCTGGAGCAGACTTAAGCAAAGCAGCCTCAGCAGCTATAAGATAAACCTCAGACAATCTGATAACCTTAACATTCACAGCAGTTGTAGTACCCTCTTTATCGCCTAAACTATATTTAACGCAACTACCTTTTCTGTCAATATCATTATCCTCTGCAATTTCATCTTTCTCCATAACAGACCATCTTACATCATCAGGATCTGCCGCCAATCTGTTAAGGAAGTAATCACTTGCCATAAACCAACCCATTGCGCCGTTCTTCTTACCAAGTCTCATTAGGTAGAAACCAAGAGAACCGGTTCCAAGATCTGCTTCATCCGGATAGATAGCAATCTCTAATATAGACTCACTTCCAAACGGATTAGTCCAAGAAGACTCCCAGTTATCGTTTGAATACAGTTTATATTTGCCAGAATTAATAACCTCTTTTGCTGCTGTTAGAGCGCCATCATAATCCTCCATATAAAGTTTAACTTTGGCCTCAAGAGCTTTATTGGCAAAATAGTTAAAATAACCATCCTTTTTAGATTTATTCATTAGAGCAGCACCCTCCTTTAAATCTTTAAGAATCTGATCGTAGTTCTGAGCAACTGTAGCTCTTTCAGGCTGTGCTGTAGCATCCAAAACATCAATAACATTAGGAACACCATAAGCTGATTTGTTCATGCTATAAGGTTGTCCATACAAACGAACAAGGTCAAAGTAAATACATGCACGTGCTGTAAGAGCCTCTCCCTTTATCTGATTATATGAATCTGAATTCAATGTCTCAATATTTGAAAGCAGATTGTTTACCTGTGTCATACAGTGATACATCTGAGACCAGAAACCTGCATAGCTGCCTCTGTCTGGTTGATGGTTGAATACATACATTTCATCAAGGCCTCTACCTTGAGTAGTAATACCCAAATCACCACCTTTTACATCTCCGTACATTACGAAATTTCTTCCATAATATGCGTAACTCGACATCTTACGCATAATACCGTTCATCATAACCTCAGCATCTCTTAATGAGGTAACAGAACTTTTTGAATCGCTCTGGTTTGAAGGCTCTCTGTCCAAGAAATCATCACATGAAACTGTAACGAACGCAAGAGCTGCCACAACGAATAAATTAAATATATTTTTAATTTTCATAATTATCTAAAATTTAAGAATTAGAAACTAAGTTCAACACCAAATGTATATGTTTTTCCAATAGGTGTCTCCCAACCTCTTGTGTAGTACTCGTTAACCTCTGGATCATACTCTTTGTGAGCAGCCCATGTAAGAAGATTTGAACCGTTAAAATAAACTCTGGCATTTGACAAGCCAACCTTACTAACAAAATTCTTTGGAAGGTTATAACCTATAGACAAAGTCTTTAATCTGATATAATCACCATTATGAAGGTGTCTGCTACTCTTCTGGTTAACATCCTCCATATCTATAGCCAGACGTTGAGGATATTTTGCATTCTTGTTTGTAGGAGTCCATGAATCCTTATATGCTGTCTTAGACATTGTTCTCTCAAAATAGTAACCATCATCATTACAATCTCTATCTGCAGCGTCATATGTCTTGCTTCCAAAACGATAAGTAAAGTTCAACCCAACAGAAAGCCCTTTCCAGCTAACATCTGTATTGATACCGCCAAATACCTTAGGCATCATATCGTGCAAGATTACTTTATTTGCCTTTTTATAGCTATATGTTACAGGTCTTCCTTTAATCTCAAGGTCTGCTGTATAATTCTCATCATCTTTCGGATTAATATACCACATATTCTTTCCGTTTTCTTTGTTGGTACCAGCCCACTCAAGACCGTAAAGTGCCAAAGTAGACTCGCCCTCTCTGTAGATATATTTTGCTCTTGCGTCACCACCTGTAGGGTCATCCCAGATAATATCCTGGCCACCGTAGAGTTTTGTAACTTTAGATTTGATGAACGAAGCGGTAAGGCTTGCACTCCAAGTAAGATCTTTTGTCCTAATAATATCGCCGCCTAATTCAACCTCAAGACCTTTATTGTTAATCTCTCCAACATTCTTAAGAGTTGAGCTGAAACCTGTAGTATATGAGATTGGAACATCCTGCAACAGATCTTTTGAATCCCTGTTAAAGTACTCGATTGTACCATAGAATCTCTGATCCCAGAAACCAAACTCCGCTGCTACATTATAAGTATAGCTTGTCTCCCAAGATAGTGTAGGGTCTGCAACATTGCTCAAACCACCACCCGGATTTGTCATATATTTTGAGCTGTAGCTTGTTAAAGCTCTCCAGCCGTAGTTACTTGAAGGAAGTGTACCGTTAACACCATAAGAAGCTCTTAATCTTAAATTAGATATCCAATGAATATCTTTCATGAACTTCTCATTATTTATCTTCCAAGAACCTGCAACAGACCAGAAGTTACCCCAACGGTTATCTGAACCCAATCTTGACGAACCATCACGTCTAAAACTGCCGGAAACATAATATCTTCCATCATAGTTATACTCTGCCTTAGAAAGGAAAGAGGCAATAGTATTACCCCAGCTGTATGCATTTGCATCCAATTTACCTGCTGTTGCAACAGTATGAAGAGCACTTGTAGGCAGGTTAGTACCGGATGCTCTTGAGAACTCTGTCTTATTCTCCTCTGCCTCAAAACCTGCAAGAACATTAACATTATGTTTTGCAAAGTCTCTGTTCCAATTTAAGGTTGTAGATGAAACCCATTTAGAAACATTGGTATTCATATCTGTAACAGAACCATTGTCCGAAGAACCGCTAAAGTGGTCTGCACTATAGTAGATAAAATCATGAACATTAGAATAATCGTATGAGAAGATGCTCCTTAATGTAAGTTCCGGAAGAATCTTAATAGAGAGATTCTCGCTTGCAGAAACTTTTGTTGTCTTTGAGCTGTTCTCCCACTGGGTCCTATAGTAAACAGGGTTATAAGCATAACTACCATATCTTGGAGTCCACCACTCACCTGTTTTATAATCTGTTGGCCAGTAGAAAGGCCACAACAAGTTTCTAGACTGAAGGAAATAGTTGCTACCAAGCGATCTTGTATCGTTATAACCCTCTCTCTTTGTTCTTGCAACATTAACCTGAGTCAATAACTCAACATGTTTACCAACCTTCTGGCTTAAATTAACTCTACCCGAAACACGGTCATATTTATTAGTTATAACACGTCCCTTATCTGATGTATAAGCTATTGATGAGTAGTAATTTGTATTATCTGTTCCACCACTTACAGATAAATCGTATGTCTGATATATAGCAGTACGGAACAACTCTTTATCCCAATCAAAATATTTACCCTCTCTGTTCTCTATACCATCTGTCATACCTTTAATGGTAAGAGTGTTAACGGTATTATCTGTTGTCTCAAAATAATAACCATGTTTCTTGAACCTCTTGTTCATTTCAGCTATTGCAGTTGCATTTCCATCAGCAGGATTATCCTTTGTATTCCAGAACATCAAATAATACATCTCAGCCTGTTGCTGCGCATTGGCAACCTCATGGTTATTATAAGCCCATGAAGGGGTTATACCAACAGAAGCCTTTAAAGTTACAGTTGGCCTTCCCAATTTACCTTTCTTTGTAGTGATAACTATAACACCATTAGCAGCACGCGAACCGTAAAGAGATGAAGCAGCAGCATCTTTCAATACTGTAATACTCTCTATGTCGTTAGGGTTAAGTGTACTCATAGCGTTGTTTGTAGAGTAGATATAGTCACTCATCTGACCTGCATCTCCAGATGTTACAGGAACACCATCTATTACATACAAAGGTTCATTTGAGGCATTCATAGAGCCTATACCTCTAATTCTCATACTTGAAGTAGTACCGGCCTGCCCTGAATTTGATGTTACCTGCAGACCTGCAACCTTACCGTTAAGAGCATTTTCAAATGATACAGAAGGAGCATCTTTAAGAGCTTCTTTCTTTACAACAGAAGCAGAACCTGTATATGTTCCCTTCTTTGCTGTACCATAAGCAACAACTATGGTCTCCTCCAATGCAATTGCATCAGGAGCAAGAGCAACGTTGATAACCGAGCGATTGTTAACTTGAATCTCTTGAGTAACGAATCCTACTGTTGAGAAAACAAGAACTCCGTTAGGAGCAACTGTAATGGTATAATTACCGTCATCATCTGTATAAGCTCCGGTAGTTGTACCTTTAATAGAGATAGTAGCATAAGGAAGCGGACTTCCATCATCCGATGCTGTCACCTTTCCGGTAACCTTCAACTGAGCAAATGCTATGTTTACACATATCATTCCCAGCATAAGCAGGAAGATTCTTTTCATAGATTAATTTTATGAGTTAATAATAAATTAAATTGTCTTAGTGGTAACAAATTTACTAAAAAAAAACAAGAATCCTTTTATTAAAAATTTTTCTAAACAACTCCCAAAAGCAAAAAGTTTAAAACATAAAGAATAATTACATTTTTAATAACAATCTTTTCCAATCAAACCCAAAATTCATTAGTTTTTACAATAAATAAACTTTTCCAAATTGTAAAAAAAATTCCAAAAACCCCCAAAATAAAAACAAGTATGTTACAAAAAACACACAAACCTCATTTTTCGTTAATCAAAAAGCATTTTTTAATTCATTTGTCTTTATTTTTCTCAATATAGCAAACAGCAAATTTAGATAAATGCCCCTCACAGCACGCTGTTCAATACATTTACAAACCAAACAGCTCTCATATAACAACAGAGTTATTTTTCCCTTATTTTTCCCTTATTTTTCACAAAACTTCTATAATATACATACATTATATGTATATTTGCCCAAAGTAACCAACATATTATAAACGGCATGAAAAGACCAGATAAGACTCTTGGCGTTCTTGGAGGTATGGGACCTGCAGCAACAGCAGATTTTTTAAGAGTACTTGCAGAGGTAACTCCCGCGCATACAGACCAGGAACACCCAAGGATGATTGTATATTCAAATACTATTACTCCCGACAGAACAACCTTTCTACTTGGTAAAGGACCGGACCCTACAAAGTATATAAGAGCCGGTATTGACCAACTATTGGATTGGGGGGCAGACATTCTTTGCGCTACCTGTAACACAGCCCACTATTTTATTGACAAGTATAGAGAGGAGAAAGATTTTCCATTTGTACATATAATTGATGAGACTATTCGCCGCTCACAAATGGTCTCTCCAAACGGGGCATGGCTAACAGCAACCTTAGGTACAATGAAAACAGGTCTGTACCAGCAGCATGCAGAGAAGTTTGGATATGAGTTCAATATACCTGACCCCAATATGCAGGTGGATATTCATGATGTTACAGATATGGTTAAAGCCGGAGAGTACGATGCTGCAGGAAAAAAGTTCCGCGGCATAATTGAACAGCTATGGAAAATAAAAGAGTTGCCTGTTGTTGGCGCCTGCACAGAGATTCCAATAGCATACGCACACACAGGGCTGCCAATGGAAAAATCCATCTCCTGTTTAGATTCTCTTGCAAGAGGTTGTGTACGGGAACTTTACGGCATATACCCCATGTAAAGTTTATAGTGTATAGAGAAAAGCGTTGGCGTTGGCTATCAAAATAAATTAGCCAAAGCTAAAGCTAACGCCAATAAAATACTTGAAATATGAAACACTTTAAAATATCCCTTCCATGGCAGATTCTTATTGCCATAGTTTTTGGAGTCCTGTTTGGTCTGTTTCTCTATGACTACATAGATTATGTATCGTGGATAGGGACCATGTTCCTTAGAGCTTTAAAGATGATTATCATTCCATTGGTATTCTCATCCCTTGTAATAGGTGTATCCAGTATGGGGAAATCATCTGACCTTGGAAGAATAGCAGGAAAAACCATACTCTATTATGTATGCACCACATTGGTTGCAATTATAATAGGTGTTGTTTTAGTAAATATTTTTAAGCCCGGTGTTGGAGCAAACATACCTTTAACAGAGAGTGTAGATTCCGTACCTGTACAGAATGGCTCTTTTATAGACACCCTCATTAATGTTGTGCCCTCTAACATTGTTGAATCAATGGCCAAAGGGGAGTTGTTGCCTGTAATATTTTTCTCTCTGCTGCTTGGCGTATTCATAACCAAATCATCATCCAAAACAAGTGAAACGCTTATAACATTCTTCAACTCCTTTTTTGAGGTGATAATGAAGATTACCCTTTTCATTATAAATTTCGCACCATACGGAGTATTCTCAATTGTTGCTGCAATGATTGCAAGAGAGGCCGGCGATATGGAGAAATTGGGGACCATCCTAAGTAGTCTTGGATTCTATGTTATTATTGTATGGTCCGGATGTCTTATACAAGGGCTTGCCATACTGCCAGCTACAATTTATTTTATAGGTAAGGAGAATCCTTGGAGGTTCATTAAAAAGATGTCTGCCCCTATTCTTACAGCATTCTCCACATGCTCATCCGGAGCTGCCCTTCCAATTGCGCTAAAGGATATTGAGGAAAAATGCGGTGTCTCAAACAAGATTGCGAGCTTCGCACTCCCATTGGGGGCTACCATAAATATGAACGGCACTGCTCTGTATGAGGGTGCAACCGTGCTTTTCATCGCTCAGGTTTACGGAATAGATCTAACGCTTACACAGCAATTTATAATTGTTGGTTCATCTCTGCTTGCAGCGATAGGAACAGCAGCAATTCCAATGGCGGGTTTGGTAATGCTCTCTATTGTATTAACTGCAGCGGGGTTGCCGTTAGAGGGTGTAGGATTGGTGATTGCAGTGCAGCAGCTTTGCGATATGCCAAGAACAGCTGTTAACTCTTTTGGAGACCAATGCGGAGCTGTTGTTGTAGCCAAGAGTGAGGGGGAAAAACTAACAATATAACCGTCAGTTATTTGCTTTGGCATTGGCTTTAGTTTTCTTTACTTTTCAAATTGCCAACGCTAACGCCAAAGCCAATAAGAAATAGAATAAAGAGACAAGTACAAACCTGCAGTACTTGCCTCTTTTATTCATTTTTAACCTATAACGGTATCAACAACAGAAATAATCTCCCCCTCCTTAACATCCGTAGCCTTAACAATCTCTGCGGCCTCTTCCAAAATCTTGTCTGCAATGCTTCTATCCTTTATACCTGCAGCATTAATCTTAACATTAAGGTATGCCCCATGAACAGCAGTCCTTATACACAATGCACCTACACCTGCATCTGAAACAGAGTTTGGATTACCATCTTTTGCCATTGCCTCAATAATAGGGAATGCGCTGAATGCAACCTTCATTGTCCTAAACGGCACCTGTGTTGCATAGATAGTTGCCTCCTGAAGAGCTGCCGAGCGTGCAGCTTTCTGCTCGTCTGTTGTTTTTGGCATTGAGAAGCAAGCCATAATCTTGTTAAAGGCATTGGTATCCTCATCTACAAGATGCAATAGTTCTGTAAGGATCTCCTGTCCCTTCTCTGCCCAATCCGAGAAATATTTCCATTTGTCATCCCACCCCGGTTTGTGTGCAGAAAGGTTTGCAACCATTGTTCCAAGAGATGCTCCCAATGCGCCAACATATGCAGAGATAGATCCGCCACCCGGAGCAGGAGACTCACTTGCCGTTTCAAGCGCAAATCCTTTACAGGTTAGGTCTACAAGCCTCTTTTGCGCTCCTGCAGCCATCTTATCCTCCATAACAAATTCAATTACCTTCTCTCTTGGATTAAACGGACGCAAATCATCCAATCCCATGGATTTTACAGCAATCTTTATAATCTCATCCTCAGATATACCAACAGAACGCTGCTGTTTCTCCAAATAATACTTACCGGCATCTATAAGCACCTTTTTAGGGATAAGGCCCACAATCTCCGCACCTGTCACTCTTATACCTCTTGCAGCAGCCTTGGCAGTTACCTCATCAAAAGCAACATGAACCGGAGTTACAGAGATATTTGTCATATTCATAGATACCTGCGCAATACCATACTCCTCTATGAACCAACCTATAGCCTTTGTTGCCTTAAGCGTTCCCGGAATCCAGATCTCTTTTTCTTTATCGTCCAACAATACCTTTCCTGTAAGTTTGCCACCCTCACGCGCTTTTCTTCCTCTCTCCCTAACATCGTAGGCAATTGCATTTGCACGGCGGGTAGATGTTGTATTAAGGTTGTAGTTTATTGCAACAAGGAAATCTCGCGCTCCAACTTGGGTTATTCCGCATTTGGCAACAAACTCGGAGAATTTGTCGGGACCAAAATCCGGCTTCCATGCAGGGTCTCCCAATTTCTTGCTCACAGCCTCATACTCCCCCTTTCTGCAATAAGCCAAATTCCTTCTCTCAGGGGTAAAAGCAGCACTTTCATAACAATATACAGGGATTCCAAGCTCCTCTCCAAATCTCTTTGCCACCTTGCGGGCATACTCTGCACACTCCTCCATTGTAACGTTGGAAACAGGGATAAAAGGGCATACATCTGTGGCTCCGCTTCTTGGGTGCTCCCCATGATGCTGTCTCATATCTATCAGCTCCGCAGCCTTGGCACCTGCCCTTACGGCAGCCTCCATAACAGGCTCAGGCTCACCTACAAAAGTTACAACAGTACGATTGGTTGCAGCACCTGGATCTACATCTAAAAGGGCAACCCCCTCTACACTCTCAATAGCATCTGTAATCTGTTTTATAATATCCAAATTCCTTCCTTCGCTAAAATTTGGAACACATTCTATTATCTTTTTCTTCATATTATATATACATTAAAAATATCAACTTATAACAACCTCTTTAATCCATGGAGATGTAAAGGAGTAAGGGATAAAATCAAACGACGTAACCGGTTTTGTTATAATAAGATTGGCTCTTTTCCCTATTGTAATGGAGCCAAGCTCATCTTGCAGATCCATGGCATACGCCGCATTTATGGTACAGGCATTAAGCGCCTCGTACGGATTCATCTTTAGCGCAATGCAGGCAAGCGACATCTCAAAACGGATATCCCCAGACGGGCACGACCCCGGATTATAGTTTGATGCCAACATAACCGGGACTCCGGCATCTATTATCTTGCGCGCAGGGGCATATGCCATATTAAGGAAAAATGTAGCCCCAGGCAACAATCCCGCTATGGTTCCGCTCCTTTGCAACACCTTAATCTGTTCATACCCGGCACTCTCCAAATGGTCTACGCTTATAGCATTATACTTTACGCCAACCTCAACACCTCCTGTCATCCCCATCTGATTAGCATGCACCTTAACCCGCATCCCATGCTTAACTCCTGCCTCAAAGATACGACTGCAATCCTCAACAGAGAAGAAGCCGTCTTCACAGAAGGCATCTATATAATCTGCCAAACCATCTGCCGCAACAGCAGGTATCATTACATTAACTATCTCATCTATATACCCTTGTCTGTTATCTACATATCTCATTGGATAAGCATGCGCTCCCAAGAATGTAGACCTTACAGGGATTCCGGCAGTCTCCTTTATG
>UQWT01000068.1 GCA_900544815.1 uncultured Bacteroidales bacterium
GGGTGACACAAAATTACAAAATACTATTTATCAGCCAATTATAATATTGATATTTTTTGAGTGACGAAGTCAGGAAAAAAGAGAGCGGCTGTAAAAAGCCGCCCTCTGTACCGATCGTATCTTATTAAAACTTATCTTATAGACTTAGAAAAAATGAGTTTATAGGATCATTACCTACAATGTGCGCATTGATTGCAACAGCTGCAAATGCAAGGAACAAAATTGTTGAAACAATTATACCAATAACTTTCCAGCGCTTCATCCAAATTTTGTTGTTTAATCCAAGAGTCTGGAAAGCAGACCAGAAACCGTGGTTAATATGGAACCAAACGGCAGCAAACCAAATGATATAAACAATTACCATCCAAAGAGGCTGGAATGTTTTGTAAAGAAGCATCGGGCCATTTTCTGCCTCACCGCCAATAAACTCAGGTAACTGCATCTTTGCCCAGAAGTGAGTTAAATGGAAAATAAGGAATCCTAGTACAATTATACCAAGCACCAACATGTTTTTTGCTGCCCAGTCATCTGTTTTAGCCTTGTTTGATACGGCATATCTTTCTGTTCCACGAGCTCTGTAGTTCATTAAATTTAGAACAAAAGCATAAACGATGTGGATGATGAAACCGAATGCCAATACAGGAACCATAACTGTAACAATAGGCAGAGCCATAAAATCACAACCTGCATCAAAAGCCTCCGGACTAATTAGCGAGAGGCAGTTTACAAATGCATGGATAAATAAAAATAGAACCAAAAACAAGCCGCTAATGCTCATTATCAGCTTCTTCCCAATGGAAGATGTAAAGATATTTGCCATATCGAAAATTTTATTTTTTTGTTAAATTCAAGCTTTGAGTTACAAAGATAAACTCTTAGTTGTAATTTTCATAATATTTAGCTACTTTTGTTTGCAGATTGTCCGTGTGTAGGAGGTAATCTCTAACAATGAAATCAATGATGAACACAGATATTAAATACCGTAAGGTGTTATTAAAACTCAGTGGAGAAAGCCTAGGCGGCGAGAGTGGAACAGGTTTGTCTCCCAATATGATGAAACAGTATGCATCTGAAATAGCTCAGGTTGCTGCCTGTGGAGTTAAGGTTGCCATAGTTATAGGAGGAGGCAATATATTTAGAGGTGTCTCCGGTGTTGGAAAGGGCTTTAGTAGGGTGAAAGGTGATCAAATGGGGATGTTGGCAACGGTAATAAACAGCCTTGGACTTCAGATGTCCCTGCAAAGCGAAGGGGTGGAGACGGAGGTTTTCACATCTGTACCAATGGAACCGATGGCAAGATATTACGCTGCAGAGAAAGTTGAGGAGCTTATGGGCAGAGGAGGTGTTGCCATAATTGCAGGCGGAACCGGGAATCCGTACTTTACAACAGATTCGGCTTCTGCTCTGCGTGCATGCGAGATTGGAGCGGATGCTCTGCTTAAGGGAACGAGGGTAGATGGTGTCTATACGGCAGACCCCGAAAAAGATCCGTCTGCAAAACGCTACGAAACTCTTACATTCGAAAAAGCTCTTGCAGATAATTTAAGGGTGATGGATCAGACAGCTTTTGCAATGTGCAGGGAGAACAATATGCCCATCGTGGTATTCGATATGAACAGGCGGGGCAATCTGCTTAAACTTGTAAAAGGTGAAAATATAGGGACGGTATTGTCAAACGAATAAACCAAACAGATAACAATATGGATATTGAAGTTTCAAAAAGTTGCATTGCAAAGGCTAAAGAGAAGATGAATAATGCCATTGCTTTTTTGGAAGAGGATCTAAAGAGCTTTAGAGCAGGAAAGGCAAATCCTGCCATCTTTAATACCGTGATGGTGGACTACTACGGTGCCCCAACTCCAATCCCACAGGTCTCTTCGGTTACTACGCCCGATGCCAAGACAATGCTTATACAGCCATGGGAGAAAAAGCTTATTCAGGCAATAGAAAAAGCTATTTTAGATGCAAATCTTGGATTTACTCCAATTAATAATGGCGAGCAGATAAGAATTAATATACCTCCATTGACAGAGGAGAGAAGAAAAGATCTTTGCAAGCAGGCAAGGGCTGCCGGCGAAACTGCAAAAATGAGCATAAGAACTGCAAGACGAGAGGTTGTGGATGCTCATAAGAAATTCCAAAAAGAGGGATTGCCCGAGGATGTGTGTAAAGATGCAGAGACTGTAATACAAAAAGAAACAGATACCTTTAATAAAAAGGTAGACGAGATAATAGCGGCTAAAGAGAAAGAGATAATGACTGTGTAAAGATTAGTGAATTAATATATTATTAATCGGCAAGGCGCAAGTGACAATAAAAAACGGCATTGCTTGCGTCTTGTCAAATTTTAAACAGTAGTTCTTGACTTTTTTGTAACATTTTTAAAGAAATGTTAAGTTTTATATCGTATGCTTGTGGTATTTGGAATAATTTTTTGTGGAATTAGCATATTTGCATCAACATACTGTTGGAGGCGAAAAGTTTTTTTTGAGGGATAAAGCAAAATTTAATTGGAAATATTGCAAATTGTGTTTACTTTTGTGGAAATAAACATATAGTATGAGGAGGAGTTGGCATTTAGTGGGTTAGCGTATTATGTTTTTATGATGTTTGTGTACTTTTATCAAATAAGGTGAAAGTGTGCTTTTTAGCTTGTTAGGTTGTTTTTTTGGAAAACCTTTAATAATTTTATTATAAACTAATCTTAAAGATTAATGAAAACAAAGTTTCAAATCAAACAAATTTTGATGAGTACTATGGCTATTGTCATGGCCCTCTCAACTGTCTTTTCTTGTCAGAAAGATTACGATGATGACATCAAGAATCTGGAAGATAGCATAAAAAACTTACAGGAGGCAGTAAAGAATCTGACTTATGTTAAGTCGATTACGATGAGTGATAAGGGTGTCCTTACAATCACTCCATCGACCGGTTCTGCTATTTCTTACGATGCAAGAAATTATGTAAAATACAGCATCGAGGTTAAGAATGGCAATGAGATCTATGTAAACGGAGAGAAAGTTGGTACTATCACTGTTGATGTGGCAGACCCTACTCTTTCTGTAGTTAACAACGAGCTTTTGGTTAACGGCAAGAGCCAGAATCCAAAAGTTATGCTACCTGAGGCTGCTTCAACTACACCATGCGTGTCTATCATCAAAGATAAAGATGGCAAGATTGTAAGCGTTACCCTTAAGGATGGCGAGAACGAGTATGTAATCAGCACTTCAAGTGCACTTACAAGTTTGGTGTTCATTCCTGAGGCTGTAAGCGTTTGGTATGACGCTTTTGAAAATCAGGTTGCGATAGATTTCTTCTATGCAAAGAAAGCTGAATATGCTCAGAAGTTTGATAAAAACTATTACACTGAGGCTGAGTCAAGAGCTAATGTTTGGGGTTACATTCTCCCTAAGTATAGAGTAAATCCTTCAAATGTTGACATTACCAAGGTAGATTGGAGCATGGCTACAAGACTTGTTGAGCTTAAATCTGCTAATGGCGATCTTAACGTTTTTGAGGTAAAGGGTGTTGAAAAGTACGGTGATTGCGCTATAGCAGCAAAGGCTGTTGTGGCAGATGAGAAAGCTTGGGACGATGCTTATGATAGTACTCCGAGAGCGTGGACAACTATTGCTCTTCGTGGTACTACCAAAAATAATGATGGTGATCCTGTAGAGGTTTATTCAGATGCAGCTGCTATTGTAGAAGATGAGCACGTAGTTGAGTTGGCAAATAAGGTTAAAACCGTTAATGCGGCAGATGGTAAATTGATTAACCCTGCAATAATCTACACTACAAATGTAGAGTCTCTTAAAGATGATGCTGTAGAGGCTGACCATAAAGTTGCTTACGATGCAAAAGATGTAGATCTAATGACCTATGTTTTGGCAGTTGTACAGGAGAGTGCTACTACTAAAGCTTTGTCTGATTTCAACTATGATGATTTTGACTACAAATTTGAGAGCGTAAGCTATATAGGTTCTGATGGCCTTACTGATCAGTCATATTTCGTTAAATTGGATGGTAACAAATTTACCCCTTGCCAGGGTACTGCCGGTATTAACAGAAAACCTATCTTCTACGCTCAGGTATTTGACAAGACTTCTGGCAATATCCTTGCTGAGGGTTATATCAAATTCCAGATAGAGAAAGAGGTAGCTCCTGTTGAGCAGCCTAAGCACGAGATTGATGATATAGCTGTTAAGACATTCAACTACAACGAGATGTTTGATGGTACAACAACTTATGAGACAAACTACTCTGAGGTTGCAGGTTATACTTGGAAACAGATGAATGATCTTTACAACAAGCTTGGTTTGGATCACAATACATTCAAGACTGTTTATACAGGTGCTACTGTAGAGACTGTTATAAACGGTGACAATACTAAGTATGGTAATGCCGCTACGTTCGTTTATGACTTTGAGAATGTAAACGTTGATACTTATGCAATGAGTTTGAAAGTTACCCCTTACTCTAAGTTTGGTGAGAATACAGCTGTAACAACAATTACACCTTCAGACAAGACTAAACCTGTTTTGGTTATCAAGTGGAAATGGAATGTTGTTAAACCTGTTCTTTCTTTGAATGTTGTTGAGGGTTACCGTTACAACGGAAGCACTACAACTGCTGCTACTAAGGGTATGAATACTACTAGCGGATATCAGATGCAGATGTACTTTGGTGAGGCATACAACTATGCTCCGGAGTTGAATAAGATATTTGGTAATGCTGAGGCTAACAAGGTTAACGGTTCTACATTCGACATGGTTCTTGCTAAGGATTATGCAGATAAGAAGATTACCATGAATTCTACTCTTTATGGTGATGTTGAGACAGGCGTAACCGGTGAGACTACTTTGGCTAATATCTTTGGTACAACTACAGGTGAGGGTATTCTTCTTGGCCTTGGCGATAAGCTTACAGAGGCTCAGAGAAGCTACGACTTGAACTTCATTGTACACTATATCAATGGTGAGGATGATGAGTTGACAAGAACAGTTGTATTCATTAACCCTATTGAGATCAAGCAGGTTAAGGATAATGAGCTTGTAGACCTTGTAAACGGTAATGCAGATGAGAAAGACTTTGCTGTTAACTACGATGTTTACTTCAATGGTAAATTGATGGTTAAAGGTGGTGTTGCTCAGGATGGTACTGGTAACACAATCAAGGCTGCTGACTTCGTTGATGTTGATGCTACTGAGTATGGCGCATTCTTTGAACTTGTAAATGCAGATCCTGTGACTTACAGGGATGTTACAAAGTCTGATGCTTCAAACGCTAAAGACGGTAAGTTCCAGTGGAAGAACGCAGGTACAAAACTTCAGTCTCCTGTAGTAGCTGCTTATGTAACTTACACATTCAAGACTTCATTCTCTGAGGCTTCAATCGTTAAGTCTAACATTACAGTTAAACCCGAATAGTAATTAATACTATTAGATATTTGAGAGGACAATCCAGAAGGGTTGCCCTCTCTTTTTTTTATTTCTCTTTCCTTTACCAATAACTGTTAGCTCTCTACCCTCTCTACTCTTTCTACTCTCTATACATTCTTTACCCTAGAAATTGCCAATGCTAAATTAGTTTACAGTGTATAGTTTAGAGTTTAAAGTAAGTTTATCAACTTTAGCCCTGGCTTTGGCTAATTTAATTTTGACAGCCAATGCTAACGCTAAAGCCAAAGCTATTTACTATAAGTTGTCTTTGTCTATTGACATTAAAACCCCTATCTTTGAGTTTTATTATTAAAAAGCTATCATAAACAATGTTATTGGAGAGACCTCAAAATTGGCGAGATTACGAACTTATAGATTCCGGTAATTTTGAAAAATTGGAACGCTTTGGAAATTATATATTGTGGAGGCCTGAGCCTAAGGCTTTGTGGAATAAAAGCCTATCGGATAAAGAGTGGGAGAAACTTGCTCACACCCGTTTTATTACGGGTGCCGGGTTCGGTAAATCCGGAAAGGAGGACAGCGGTACATGGAAGATGCTAAAGAGGATGCCGGAACAGTGGTATATTAGATACAACCAGCCTCAACCTGCTCTTAAAGGATTGGATTTTAAATTACGTCTTGGACTTACCTCATTCAAGCACGTTGGTGTGTTTCCTGAGCAGGCTCCAAACTGGAATTTCATTTATAGCCGCACAAAAGATTTGGTTAGTAAAATGGGGACTGTGCCAAAAGTGATTAACCTTTTTGCCTATACCGGAGCTGCTTCTTTGGCGGCAAAGGCGGCCGGAGCAGACACCACTCATTTGGATTCTGTAAGGCAGGTTGTAACTTGGGCTAAAGGAAATATGGAATGTAGCGGACTTAATAATATAAGATGGGTTGTAGAGGATGCATTGAGGTTTGTCAAACGCGAGGCAAAGAGGGGGAACCTATATAACGGCATCATTTTAGATCCGCCTGCATACGGGCATGGCCCGGATGGGGAGAAGTGGAAATTAGATGAGCTACTTTACGAGCTTTTATGCAATGTAGGCAAAATCCTAACCCCTAAAGATGCCTTTATGGTTCTTAATCTCTACTCTAACGGATATTCCGCCTTATTGGGTGATACTGCCGTGAGGACTGCTTTGGGGCTTACAGGAAAGGCAGGTACCGCTTCGTTCTTTGCAAACGGCGGTATACAGACAGGAGAGAGGGAATTTTTGTCGGGAAGCGGAGTAAAGACATCGTTGTCATTTGGAGAATTGGTGCTCTGCGACAACTTTGGGAAGGCGATCCCTTTAAGTGTTTATTCAAGACTCAGAAGATAATTGTAAATTAACGGATTGTTTATATGACAGATATTCTTAGTTTTAATTTCGATGTTGATCCTGTGATTTTTAGAATCGGGTCTTACCAGCTGAGGTATTACAGCCTTATGTTTGTGTTTGGATTTATCTTGGGTTACAGGATGTTTGTTTGGTTTTTCAAAAGGGAGGGTAAACCGGTAAAGTTGTTGGATCCTCTTCTGTATCTGCTTATTGGATGTACTATAGTGGGGGCGAGATTGGGGCATTGCCTTTTTTATGAACCAGGCTACTATTTGGCGAATCCTTCTGAGATTCTTAAGGTATGGCATGGCGGATTGGCGAGTCATGGTGGCACAATTGCCATAATAATAGGACTTTATTGGTTTGCGAAGCATTATGGCAAGAAGTATGGTTTTGGTTATCTTTGGTTGTTAGACAGGGTTGCAATAGCGACTGCTTTTGTTGCCTGTCTTATAAGGTTGGGAAACTTTATGAACTCGGAGATTTACGGGCATGCAACCAATCTTCCGTGGGGTGTTGTCTTTTTAAGGAGCGGTGAGACTGTCGCCAAGCATCCTACACAGTTGTATGAGGCTTTGTGCTACCTTGTTACGGGCTTGGTTCTGCTGTTTATATACAAAAAATATCTGACAAAGATAAGGGATGGACTGCTACTTGGAATCTTTTTCATTGGGGTCTTTCTCAGCCGTTTCCTAATAGAGTTTGTTAAGGAGAGCCAGGTGAAGTTTGAGGATACAATGACTCTTGATATGGGACAGTGGCTGAGTATTCCGTTTATTCTTTTAGGGGTATATCTAATTTGCCGCAGCACAATATATAAACGTTAATAGAGCCGTTTATTGCAGATCGCTAAAAGGGCTGCAAACAGAAAGGGAATAGCAAACTTGTTTGTAAATTATGCATGGGTGTAGTTTGTATTATAACTATAAATAATCTAATTGCAGAGCTTCTGCTTTTAATGAGCTATAAATGAAAAAGGCTGAGGATTTCCCCGGCCTTTAACTTTTTATGTTACTGTTTCACTGATTATTCACCAGCTGTAACCTAAGGTTTAACTGTTATGTTATACTCGCCGGTTACCTTAGCAAAGTTAGTCTCAAATGTAACTTTAACTTTTGCAGGAACGGTCTCTTGAGTAAGAGCGTTACCAAAATCTGTCCTCTTCCACATAAAGTTACCGTCAGCTCGTTGTTAACTACAGAGATTGTAGGATCTGAAACTTGTTCTCTAACCCTTAAAAACGATTCAATCATGCGAAGTACATTTTCAATTCTATACTATATTAACCGTAGTAAGGTTAAAACGGACGGAACTACCGCTATTATGTGCCGTATCACCATTGACGGCAAGAACAGCGTGTTTGCCACGGGTTGCTACTGCAACCCCAAAGACTGGAAAGCCAAGACCGGAGAGGTTGCAGGAGCTTACCCGTAGGGCGTTCATCTTTTCAGCCTTCACGGGGCTGTCCTATGTCGATGTAAAACGGCTTTACCCCTCGCATATCGGAACAACCGCGGACGGAAGACGCTCCATCCGTATCAACAGGAAGAAAACCGATGTAGAGTCCTTTATACCGTTACACCCCGTAGCCGAACAAATTTTGTCGCTGTACAATACAACCGATGACGGCAGACCGGTATTCCCTCTTCCCAACCGGAACAGGCTTTGGTACTGCATCCACGAGATAGGGATATTGGCAGGTGTGAAAGAGAATCTCAGCTACCACGCGAGCAGGCATTCGTTCGGAACCTTGACGCTTTCGGCAGGTGTGCCAATTCCACCGGGATAGTACGACAGACTCTCACTTCTTATAGATGGCACAATTCCATGGGTCCACAGCAAAAAAGTATTATCAGATATTACGATATATGCTCCACGTTTGATAGGGTAATTATGAATGCCCATTCCATAGCGGTTTATATCATACGGTAACTCTTTCCGTTCGCTTTCAAATTCGATGGTTAATAATTCCACAGTTTCTATACCAGCGGCTTTCAATGAATCCTTTATTCCATTAATTTCGTCATTTCTAAAGTGTGTTCTTTTATGAATTACAACCCTACCTGGAAGTTTGTCCATGGATTCAAGGAATAAATTTTGAATCATCGTGCCGAATTTATAAGCTTCTTCATAAGACATGTAAGGGTTATTCTTTCTGTCAAAAATAGGATTATTGACTTTTTGCAATTTGTATTTTAGACCTTCCCCAAAACGATTATAAATATGACTACATCCCATTACTACATGTCGCTCATCATCCACTTTAGATAATATGCTGTATCCAATACCTGCATAAGCAGTGTTCTCATCTAAAGATGCCAATGTCCATGGAGTCCGTAAAGATTTAACATATATAGCTAAAGACAACCGCCATATTTTCTCACATAGCATTATATCAATAGACATAATAACCGATAACCTACATAGGGTACTTTGTCGTGAATTAAACTATTAAAATAACGCACCCTGTCTGAAGCGATTGGATGGGCTTTTTCTGCATAAAAGACATACAGAACTTATGAATTCGCCATATTCTAATATATTATGACTCTCCATATTACATAAAGGTAATTAAATGTTCTTTTCTAAAAGATATTCGACTATATAACAGGAACACAATATAATGGCATATTAGTCATCCATTCTTCTTGCCTGTAATCGGACATGGAAGTCCGATATGCCGTATCGGGATGATTGTCCAAAACAAACTGTTTGAGGCTTTTAGCCTTGAGATTTTCTTCCGCCTTTACTTCAATCGGGATTATACCTCCGTTAGTCTGTATTAAAAAGTCTATTTCCTGACGGGCATTCGGTTTAGACCAGTAGAATGGTTCATGTTTCAATTTAAGCTGCTGCAAGACATATTGCTCCGTCAACGCTCCTTTGAATTCTGTGAAAATATTGTTACCTCTGACTATAGTATCCGAGTCTAGCCCGCACATGGCTCCCAGTAAACCTATATCCACGGCAAAAATCTTAAAAGAAGATTTGTCCTCGTAGCTCTTTAATGGCAGGCGGGGTGCGGACACATTATTGACACGATGAATCAGACCACCGTCGAAAAGCCACTGAAGGGCGATTTCGTATTCTCGTGCCCGGGCACCTTCTCTGACAACCCCATACAGAAATTTACGGTTCTCCTTACTGAGTTGAGCTGGCAAAGAATTCCATAGCTGTCTTATACGCGGGACAATTTCTTCTGGGGCATGCTTTGAAAAATCCCTGTCATAGCTTTCAAGTATTTCATTCTGAATATCCCTGACTTCAAGCCAGTCATGTGTCTCGCTGAATGCCAGAACTGCTTCCGGCAT
>UQWT01000069.1 GCA_900544815.1 uncultured Bacteroidales bacterium
GGTATGAGGACAGCCACAGGCAACAGCTACCAGCAGCTGACAGCCAACCTCTACAAGTACAACGGCAAGGAGGTGCAGACGGTTGGAAGCCTCGGCTTTACAGACTACGGCGCAAGGATGTATGATGACTTCACCGGGCGATGGTTTGTTCCGGATCCGTTGGCTGAGAAATACACCTTCATGTCTCCTTATATGTACTGCGGAGGGAATCCGATAAATGCTATTGATGTAGATGGGAGAAGTACATGGGTAGTAAGAGCTGGGAAAGGCAAATATGAAGTTGTTGGAGGCAATTTGTATGATAATGATAGAAACATATATGTTGGAACATTGGATAAGAAGAATAATAAGTTTACCCGCGAATACTCAATAGGGATAACAACTTCCATAACATCATTTTACTATTGTGACGCAAAGGAAGGTCCAAAATGGAGTGAAAAAAGCATAATTGATGTCAACGATAGAAGCGGATATGAGTTCCTAAAAAAAATTGTATCTCAAAATCCTCCGATGATAGATGACTATATGTTGAATGCTCGTACAGGTCATCGTTACGATTTTAAAGTAACAAACGGTACAGATCACGAAATAGAAGGAATAAATATGTATCGTGGAATGCCTGTGGGTGTAACTGATAAGGGACAGGTAATATTTTCATCAGCCAGGGATATCGGCAATATCGCCGCAGGGTTTATTGCCGGAGTAAATGGTATAGGTTGGATGACGGCAAGAGCTGCCTTTGACCTTTATCAAGGGGAAGTAGAGGGTATTTCATCCCAAAATGCACAACGTTATGGTTGGAACTTTGGGTATCACGGAACAAATATCCTTCAGAAGAGATACAACATAATACGTTCTGTTGTAAGTGCATTTGGCTATCCTTTTAAATTAATATTGAAAAAAAATGATAAAACTGAATAGACGAGATTATATAACAATAATCATATCCATTGTTATTGCCTTAACGCCATTGTTTTTTGAACTGTGTTTATGCCTATTTATTAGATACCAAATAAAAAAAGATATGAACAGAGATAATCAAAACTATATTGCAGATTGCAGTGAGTTTGGTTATTACATACGGATATCAGAAGAGGGAAAGCAACGCGATTCGCTAAGATTTTCTTTCAGGAAGCACAGTGGTGAACTGGTATGTGATGATTTATTAATCCGCAATAGCAGTTGGGATGTAGTTTCATTTGTATTTGTAGAAGGGGTGGATTCTGTGTATATAAGAGATTTCCCTCATCGATATGAACGTTTTTCCCCTGAGGAAAAAGAGAAATACATCAATGAACCGGAGGGATATAAAGAGGAGGTCTCTATAATAGGTGCGCTCCCGCCAATATGCAGGATTATCTCCTATTCAGATCCTCTATTTTTTGTTTATGACAGAGATTACTATTCTTCATATAAACCCAAAAGCAATAATATCCATCTTATTAGCCTATGGCATGACATTGAAAGAACAGATACGTACATACTTTTAGAAACAACTAAGGATAGCACTAGGAACGTAGAGCTAAAAGTATTAAAGAAAGAATGATGTGATAATTAATTGTATGGCTTTGAATGACATCTTCAAAGCCATACAATTACCACATCAATGTTAAATTTTATACTTTGTCGGGAAGAAAATATGAATAAAATGAAAAAAACTAATAAGATACTAACATAGCAACAAAAGTTACCCGCGGCTTGCAGTAGGGTTGGCCGTTCTTAGTTCTCTTAGTTTATAAAAAGCTCCCAATCAACGGTTTAATCAGTGATTGAGAGCTATTATGTTATAAAAGTGCTACTAATAAAGAATACGCACTTGTTATTTGGCAGGAGCCAACTCTATTGTAAAGTGCCTCATGATGGGCAACTCTTTGGTAATGACATAACCACGAGTTATCTGCTCGCGTCTGTCATACACATTCTTCACTGCAGCTGCAATGTAGTCCATGTGATTGTTGGTGTATACACGCCTTGGAACGGCCAACCTCAAAAGCTCTAAGCGAGGGTAACGGTTCTCTCTTGTTTCCGGATCTCTGTCTGCAAGGATACTTCCAATCTCAACACCTCTTATACCGCCCTCTATATATAACTCTACGCCAAGGGTCTGGGCTATGAACTCCTCTTTTGGAACATGAGTCAAGATCTTCTTGGCATCCAAGAAGATGGCATGTCCGCCGGCAGGTCTCTGATAAGGTATACCGTATTCGTCCAATTTCTTTCCTAAATATTCAACCTGTTTGATACGGGTCTCAAGATAATGAAAATCTGAACCCTCTTTAAGACCCTGAGCCAAAGCATTCATATCTCTGCCTGCCATACCACCGTATGTAAGATATCCTTCATACATAATGCTGTACATCTGGCATTTCTGCATATCCTCCTCACTGCGGAACGCTACAAAACCTCCTATGTTAAGGATAGCATCCTTCTTTGCTGACATTGTCATATAATCTGCATACGAATATACTTCACGGGTGATCTCCTTAATGGATTTATTCTTGAACTCAGGTTCGCGAGTCTTTATAAAATATGCGTTCTCCAAGAACCTCGCAGAGTCTATCATTAGCTTCACGCCATACTTTTTGCAGAGAGCAGATACTCCTCTTATATTCTTCATAGAGACAGGCTGTCCTCCGGCAGTGTTATTGGTAATTGTAAGAACAACAGCCGGAATTTTCTCTTTTGGATTCTCTTTAAGTACCTTCTCCAACTTCTCCAAGCTCATATTGCCCTTAAAAGGAATCTCCAACTCTGTATCTGCAGCCTCATCTATTGTACAGTCAATGGCATGAGCTTTTCTAAACTCTATATGCCCTTTTGTTGTATCAAAATGAGAGTTGCCCGGAAGAATGTCGCCAGGTTTTACAATTGCACTAAAAAGAACATTTTCCGCTGCTCTACCCTGGTGTGTAGGCAACACATATTCCAACCCTGTAAGCTCTTTAATACTCTCTTTCATATTAAAGAAAGATGATGCTCCGGCGTAGCTTTCATCACCACACATAATAGCAGCCCACTGTTTGTCACTCATGGCATTTGTACCTGAGTCTGTAAGCAGGTCTATATAAACGCTCTCGCTTTTTAGATTAAACAGATTGTATTTAGCCTCTTTAATCCACTGCGCACGCTCCTCTTTGGTAGATCTTTTTAGATTTTCCACCATTTTAATTCTGTACGATTCTGCAAAAGGAAGTTCCATAATTAATATTTTTATACTTAGATGTTAATTTTCTCAAAATTAGCCAATTTATCTTTAATAATCAAATTTTCACGCTATCAAAATTATTAATTTCAAAATAATAATTAAAAATTTATAAAAGTCTGATAGCCGTTCACTATCGTTCTCTGACCTTCCCTGACAATAAATCAAAAAGGGCAACCCATCTGCTAACGGGTCACCCTCTCCAAACCAAATATTATGAAAAATAAATCTTTTTTATCTGTTATTTTCTAACAGCTACTCTTTTCCTCTATCTTGCGGCTCATATCGTACATGGTAGGAGTTGCAATAAATATAGATGAGTATGTACCAACTACAACACCTATTATCAAAGCAACTGCAAAACCTCTGATAACCTCACCGCCAAACAGAGCAATTGCAATCAATACTACCAATGTTGTTCCTGATGTTGTTATTGTACGAGACAAAGTACTGTTAAGTGCAGAGTTCACATTAGTTGTAAAGTCTCGTTTGTAACGTCTCTTAAACTCACGTATACGGTCAAAGATGACCACTGTATCATTAATTGAGTAACCAATGATAGTAAGCACCGCAGCAATGAATGTCTGGTCTACATCGAGGCTGAAAGGAAGTATACCGGAGAACAATGAGAAGAAACCAATAACAATAATAGCATTGTGAGTCAACGATATTAACGCACCGGCACCCCAAGTCCACTTGCTGAAACGAACTGCAATATACAGGAAGATTGCAAGAAGTGACAATACAACGGCGATCATCGCATCTCCCTTCATATCGTTCGCAATTGTAGGACCAACTTTATCTGAACTTATAATACCGTTAGGGTTATCCTGTGTTGATGTAAACTCATCAAATGTCATATCCTTAGCAAAATGCCCTTTCAATGCATTGTAAAGTTTCATCTCAACCTCATTGTCTACCTCAGTTGAGTTGTCCTCAATCTTATACTTGGTAGTTATCTTCATCTGGCTCTCACCGCCAAACTGTTTAACCTCAACAGTCTCACCAAACTCTGCGTTAGCCGCATTTCTAATCTCCTCTGCTGTTACATCCTTGTCAAATCTAAGAACATAAGTTCTACCACCTGTAAAGTCTACACCATAGCTGAATCCTTTAAATGTTATTGACGCAATTGCAATAACGCATACGATTGCAGAAACAGTATATGAATATTTTCTCAAGCCCAAGAAATTGACATGCGCATTCTGCATAAAGTTCTTTGAGAATCTATTTGAGAATGTGATGTTTTTGTTCTTTGCAAGTCTACCCTCAAAAATCAATCTGGTAATGAAGATTGAGGTAAGCATAGAGGTTATGATACCTATTACCAATGTTGTAGCAAATCCCTGAACAGGGCCCGAACCAAAGATAAACAATACTATACCGGTAATAATTGTTGTAAGGTTACCGTCTATAATTGCAGAGTATGCATTGCTATATCCATCCTTAATAGCCAGTTTAAGCTGTTTACCCGCTCTTAACTCCTCTTTAACACGTTCGTAAATAATAACGTTGGCATCCACAGCCATACCCATGGTCAACACCAAACCGGCGATACCCGGCATTGTAAGAACCGCTCCAAACGAAACCAATGCACCAAGCAGGAACAAGACGTTGCACAACAAAGCAATATTGGCAACAAAACCTGCCCCATTGTAGAAGAACTGCATGTAAAGCAATACAAGTACGAATGCTATTATAAACGAGATCATACCCGAATTAATAGACTCAGTTCCCAAACTTGGTCCTACAACCTGCTCTTGAACTATAGTTGCAGGTGCAGGAAGTTTACCAGATTTAAGCACGTTTGCCAAGTCCTCTGCCTCTGTAATGGAGAAATTACCGGTAATCTGAGAGTTACCGCCGCTAATTTCGGTCTGCACAGTAGGATATGAATAAACCATCCCATCCAATACAACCGCTATGCTCTTACCAATGTTATCTGCTGTAAGTCTGCTCCAGATTCTCGCTCCGTTTGCATTCATTGACATATCTACCTCTGCAGAGTTGTTGCCTTTATTACCAAATGAAACTCTTGCATCTGTAATAGCGTCTCCATCTAACGGAGCCTTTCCGTTCTTGGTATTTACTTTTATAGCAATCAGATCATAGATTGTTCCACTCTTGTCAAACGAACTTGGTTTTACTGTCCACATAAGCTTTAAGTCTACCGGCATAATAGCCTTGACCTGTGGAAGATTCAAATATGTATTTATCTGAGCAGTATCTTTGTAATGTGCCCTGCCAATTACAGGACCAGGAGCCAACTGCCCGTTATATATGCTTGGGTTTAAAATAAAGAACAAAGGATTGTTCTCTGCCAACTTCTGGTTATCTGCAGAAAGAGAATCTTTTTTCATTAAAGACGCAGCAACAGATGTTGTTCCATCATCTGTACCAGCTACTGCAGTAGAATCGGCCTTCACAATCTCTTTTTCTGCAGCAATATAATCTCTTACCGCAGTATTCGCCTGCTCCAAATATGGATAGATCTCGCCGTTCTCGTATGTTGTCCAGAATTCCAAAGAAGCAGAACCCTGGAGCAGTTTTCTAACACGCTCAGGCTCCTTTACACCAGGAAGCTCAACAAGAATTCTTCCTGTATTGCCTATCTTCTGAATGTTTGGCTGAGTAACGCCAAAACGGTCTATACGACTTCTTAGCACAAGGAAAGAGTTTGCAATTGCGCTCTCAGACTCCTCGCGGATAATCTTCATCACCTCTGCATTTGTTGTCCTTGCATTAATCTTATCCTTCATCTCGTATGTACCAAACACCTGGTTCATTGGCCTGTTTGGAGCAACCTCATTCCAACTCTCCTCAAAAGCTGTAAGGAAATCCTTACGAGACCCCTGCTCCTTCTTTAAAGCAAGTGCAATCGCATCATTAAGATCCTTATCATTACTATTTCCGGCCAAAGCCTTTACAAGATCTTTCAACTGCACCTGAAGCATGACGTTCATACCACCTTTAAGGTCCAATCCGAGATTAATCTCGTTCTCCTTTACCTCCTTGTAAGTGAATCCAAGAAAGACCTTCTTAGAAGTAATTGAGTCAATGTAACGTCTGGTTTTCTCTTTTGTTAAGGAATCAAGGAAGTAAGCTCTGTCCAATTCCGGAACCTTTGCAAACTCCGGTGTTTTCTTAACTGCTTCCACATATTCGGCAGCATACTTTGCTGCTTTTTTCTCCTGACTCCTGGTAGCCCATGTAAACGACAACTGGTATAGACAGGCTAAGGCGATTAAAATTGCCACAAATTTTATGGCTCCTTTACTTTGCATCTGTTATATAGTTTTAAAATTTCTTTTCACTTTTGAGGACACTCCCCACATAATAAGGCGCAAATTTACTATTTTTTCCTTTATATAGAAACAGTTTTAACATTTTTAAGTCCTTACACAACCTGTTTTAACTATTATTTAAAAAATTCGGTTAGTTTGGCAAGTATTATGTACCTTTGTTACCAGTAAAAAATGTAAAAAATGCCAAAAAGAGAGCTATTTCTATTACTGATCATAACCTCCCTGTTCACAACCTTGAGCCTTAATGCACAAGATATAAGTGCACAGCTTAAAGAGGCCGAAGCATTTCACACAAGTTACGAATTCAACAAAGCCATTGAGATATACAACAAGCTTATAAAAGAGACAACTCAAGATACGACATCAAAAGATGCCGTTGCCAACTTGAGCATGCTTAACAAACTTTTGGCACAAAGCCAAAACGGAAGCAATATGCTGGATTTTGCCTACAGCCCCAACGTACTAATGGCAAAAGAGTCGTCTGCAAAGACATTTTTTCTGCTTTACCCCGGTTTCGACAACGGAAAATGGGTGCTTACTCCACCCGAATTTGCAGGGGAGAGCGGTGAAAGAAGTTATATGTTTCTTCCCGACAATGCCCGCAAGTTGGTATTTAGCGCAAAAGACAACAGCGGCTCGTGGAATATCTACACCTCGCTGTTAAAAGAGAACGGAGAGTGGACCTACCCCGAAATGCTGAATGAAAACATAACATCTACGGGAGACGAACTGTTCCCTTACATTACAGACAATGGAAAAACCCTTTACTTCTCATCTAACGGACACTACGGGATGGGTGGATTTGATATCTACGTAAGCAAGTGGGATGAAAACAGTAACGATTGGGGAGTTGCCCAAAATCTCGGGTTTCCATTCTCCTCTCCCAAAGATGATTTCCTATACTACGATACACCAGATGGCAACTACTCTCTCTTTGCATCAACCCGCGACACAAAGAGAGACAGCATAATGGTCTTCGCACTGGCATTTGACAACCTTCCCGTAAAAAAGAGGATCTCTCCATCTGAAGCTCGGGAGATATCACATTTAGCTCCGGTTCATAACACTGTTACCGCAGACAATCAAGCAACAGAAGATGAGAAAAGCAGCTCAACAGATGACAATTCTACAGAATATACCGAATTCCGCAGCGTAGTAACAACAGTAAGATCTCTTAGAAAACAGATAAGAGATGCCATAACATCCATAAACGATAAACGAAACCTGTATAACACCCTTACAGATGAAACAGATCTCAAAACCTTGGCACACAAAATATCCGAGCAGGAGACAGCTGTCCTTCAAATGAGAGACAGCCTTAACAAGACATCATCAAAACTTCAGGAGTTGGAGATGGATTTTCTTTCAAAAGGCATAATTATCTCGCAAGAGACAGAAGAGGAGGCAGCTCCGGCAGGAGCAGCAAAGCAGGAGACTCGCAAAGAGGAGACTCTGTTCCGGTTTGCGAACAATACTTTGGGAGAAACGCCAATGTTCACCGTTGAAGCCGCAGCCCCTCCAACAGGAATAACCTTAAAGATAGAGGAAACAACTCCAATGGTATATGAATTCTCCACTTTGCCGGAAGGATTGGTATATCAGTACCAATTGTTTGTAGTATCACAGCAGCAGGAGACAGAAAGATTTGGCGGAATTACCCCTGTCTTTGAAAAAAAGGCAGCTTCCGGAAAATACATTTACACAGCCGGTATATTCAGAAACTATTCCGGCGCACTTGCCAATGTTAACAAAGTGAAGAAATTAGGATTTCCAAATGCTATGATAATTGCTTACGACAGTGGAAAACCACTTACGCTTTCAGCTGCAAGAGCAATGGAAAAACGGTTGAAAGCAGAGGGCAAGTTACCTGAGACCAATAATGAAATGGATAAAGTTGCCAAACAAAGCGGAAACTCAAGAGTTTCAAAAAGTAACTCAGACACATATAGAATAAACATTACAGGGTACACAGAAAATATCAGCGAAGCGGTTTTAAAAGTCATTCGCGAAAATACAGAAAAGGATATTGCCAAACATATTGATGGAGGCGTACTTGTATATTCAATAGGTGTATTCTCAGACAAAGCAGAGGCAGACAAACTTGCAGCTTTGATTGACAAAGCTGCCAATGGCGGAGAGAGTAAAGAAAGTTTAGAAAGTAAAGAGGGTATGGAGGGTATGGAGGGTATGGAGGGGAAAGAGAGTATAGAGAGTACGGAGTTGGAGAACACGCAACAAGGCAATAAAATAATAGTTGCAGTAGAAAAAATTGAGATAAACAGATAACTTTTTGTTTAAATAAAATTAATTTTTATCTTTGCAGTCCCAATAGGTTACAAGACCCGGTGAGATGGGTGAGTGGCTTAAACCAACAGTTTGCTAAACTGTCGTACGGGTTACCGTACCGGGGGTTCGAATCCCCCTTTCACCGCAACAGCAGAAAAGCCAATCGGCATTAGCCGATTGGCTTTTCTGCTGTTGCAAGGGCCCCTAAACACACATCATCTTACATATACAATCATGTTGTCATAATCAAAGATACACACAGACCGTTCAAAAAAACCAGTCCCAAAAATTCCCAACTATTTTATCATCTTTTTGTTTAGCCCAACAGAAGCCATTCCCCAAAACAAAATAACAAAGACAAGAATAACTGTCCTCAAAAAAAAAAGTTTTATATTTTCTTCATAATATTGGTTGTGTTAAAATTAATAAACGTTATCAAATAAATATAAACCCTATACTTTCTCTAAATTCCGTACTCCCTTACTCTAAAAGCCAACGCTAACGACTTTTATAGTTTATGGTTAAAAGTTTATAGCTTTAAAGGTAATAGTTTTCACTTTTTGGCACGAATATATGAATATCAACATAAATATTAGACTAATGTGACCTTCCCTGATTTTGGTTGACACTTTTAGAGCGGATTAACTAATATGGTTTACACTATCACTGACTGGGTTTA
>UQWT01000070.1 GCA_900544815.1 uncultured Bacteroidales bacterium
ATATTCTATTCTTTAGAACACTCCCAAAATACAAAACCGTAATCCTCAAATGGTATTGTAAGGTAGCCGTTCTTTATTACTTTTTTATATGGCTCCTTTAATGGCTTGTATGTACACATGTCTAAACATGGGTTATCATATATTTCCAACAAAGTTCCATCAGCACATTTAACTATCCTTGATATATAGGTTCCATTGTTATTCTTTCCATCTATTTTTAATATTAAATATTTTCCACTTTTGTTATTAATCTTTTTTTTTTCAAACATCAAATCTGGTGTATCTGACAGGTAATAACATTCTCTATAAGTAATATTTTTTTTATCACTTCCACACCAATCAAAAACATACTTTCCCCTTTTATAAAAGGAAATAATAATATACCCTCCACTCTTTTTAAAAATATCTGTTACATAATGTAACCAATGGTGTTCTGTAAGATCTTCAACTGTACAGTCTCTTACCTCAAGTCCTGCTGGAATTCGCTTTGAAAAAAGTTTGTCTAAAGAGTCTACACTTACCCTTTGAGAGTAATAATTTGGTGGTTGACATATTATTTGGGCATTACAGATATTTGACGTTATTAACAATAATGCACAAACTGCAAAAAGATATTTTATTCCCATTTTTCTTTGTATTTAATTCTTATTCCCGGTTATCACGTAAACATAATTTCCATTTATAATATTTTTTTCACCCTCTTTTAACGAGGTGGATTCCGGATCCATATAAATTAGTGTACCATCCGGGTAATATCCAACTATTACAATATTATGCCTTATATTTTCTCCGCCATACATGGAAACCATTACTAAATATCCCGAATCAATGGCACTAGAATAGCTTATAAAATTGGTGGTGTAAAATATTTGTCAACAAATTGAGTTTGTCTCCACCAAACCATTCATGAGAGCAGGAGTGGAACGCAAGGATTGCCATAAGGCAAAGAATGGGTAAGAGTCCTTTGTTCATAAAAAATGTTTTTTAATGTGAATAATATGGCACACTGTGCCGAAATGGAAAAACGGATACTACCGGCACTTTCTAATAATACAATCACAAAGGTATATAATATTATTACAAAAGCAAATATGATGTGGATATTGCGGAAGTATCATTCAGCCACTCTTTAACTTCGTTCCTTATTCTTAACACCATACTGCCTGTAATGCTTACCGGTTGCGAAAAGATTTTTTCCGCCATCCTGTATGCACTTGTGTAGTCTTTCATCTCAACATATAATTTGAACAGCATATAGTTTGGCATTATCCTGCAAGGAACCATATCAGACGCCAATTTATACTGTTTTTCCGCTTCCCGATAAAGTTTCTGTTTCCGGTATAAATCGCCCAAATCACAAATCATCGTTGAGGTTGTTATGCTATTTGCAGCAATGTCCGAGATAACTTTTGTTGCCACCTTAGGCTCCAACTCATTGGAGGCCATCTTTGCAAAAAGGAGAGAAAAATCTTTATTGTGCCTTATTATATCATAACTGTCCGGCTGTAATAGAGCAATCATTGATATTCTGTTGTTGGAATTTACATGTACAAGCTCTTTTTGTATTGAATCATATCTCTGCTTGTAGTGGCAGAAATATAGAAGAACGACAAACAATATGATAGTTGAAGCTGTCCGGCCGGTTCTATACGGAATATACTTAATCTTACAACCACCGCCCGCGCAGCAACCGTTGTCTGAAATACCCAGAATTATCGGGAAGAGAATAACTATAGGAAAAATATCTGCCGTATACAGAAAGCAGGACGACACAACCAACCATACAAGCAAAGGTTTGGCTATTAAACTTTTACCCTTAACAAGAACATAGCCTGCAATTGACAGAAACAACAATAATCCAACTATCCCCTGTTCACAGGCAATATGAATGAATTCATTGAATGCCTGATAATGATTGTTGGCAACCAAAATGTATTTGGAGTTAGGATTGACATTAAAATATTCTGCCTGCCTGTACATATACTGTCTCTTAAAAGATTCTGTTCCGTTGCCGAAAACAGGAGCCTGTTCAAACAGTTCCATACTCACCCTCCAGATAAGCAGCCTTGCGTCCGCAGATTTAGCTCTTATATGGTAACTGACCGCAACCATAAATAACAGCAATATGACGCTGCACGCAACGATAGCAGTTTTACAGACTTTTGTAAAATGTCTAAATCTGTCTGTTTGAAGTAAAACCACAATGACTGCTGCAATCAATGCAATGAATGATGTTCTGGATTTGCACAGACAAAGAGCTGTAAACAAGATAACTATAAATATGATCTGCATTATCTTGAATGGCTTTTCAGCCGTTTTATAGCTTTGTTTAAACAGTATAATTGCAGATACTATGCTTCCCGACAAATATACTGCGACATGCCCCGGATTGGCAAATGTGCCTGTAATATTAAAGCTCCCGTTGAGAGAACCGATGATTCCGCTGTGCTGTGCAAAAACAATTGCAGCTTGGATAAGACCTCCTACAATTAACAGATACAACAACTTGACTGCATTGGCTTTTGTGGTTAATCTTGCCGTAACATATAACATTACAATCACACACCACCTTGCATAAAATAACGGCTCGTGAGAGGTTTTATGCAGTAAAAAAATGCCAAGCAGGTTGTACAGCAGGTATACACCAATGAGTATATCTATTTTTGAAACGGTAATAACGCATCCTTCATTTTTTGAAAATATGGTAGAAATGGCGTATACCGTAAGGAACGCACTTAGTATGATTGCAGCTATAAAGTAACTGCTATATGATGTTAATCCTCTAAAGACGTAACCCGAAAGAGGGGATGCCAATGCAATAACTGATATTGCATATAGCGGTATATTCTCTTTCGGGTTAATGAATCGCATAATTATACTTACAGAATTGCTGAGTTTTAATTATCAATTAAGTCAGACAATTTTACATGAACTTCATCCACAGGGAAGACATCATAGTCTTTCCCTACCAACCTTTCTCTTTTTTCATTCACTATAAACTTTACTTTAGATTTTAGCAATTCCTCCAAATGCTCTATCCTTTGAGGAGGTATTGACCTCATTGTAGGAACATTTTCAATATTTATGTCAACAACCTCTTCTATCCTTTTTGTATGTTTATTTGCTGTAAACCTAAATGTAAAGGTTCCTACTGAACTTGATGGACCTATTGTACTATTAGGGTTATACTCTGCATTTATACTCTTTAGTTCTTCTTGCGTAAATGCTTCTTTTATAGCGTCTTTTACGGCAGTAACATCTTCTATTTTCATCACATTGCCAAAAACTGATAATCCTCCCACCAATCTTCCTCTGTCATCCATAATAGTCCACTTCCTATTAAGACTATTATTATTGTGAAGGAAAATTTTAGTACTATAAGGTGATATCTCCACAGAATAAGTGTACTTGTCTCCCTTTACCTCGGTTTTTCCGGTATAGTAATCTTTTTTATTTTGTGCATTAACTACCGCAAACGAAGAGATTGTAATAAGCGTAAGTAATAGTAATTTCTTCATAATATCAATTATTTTAGATGAATTTTCACCATTTGCAAGTAATGAAAGGGTGGATTCTACTGCTACCATTGTTTCCTCGGAATCGTACTTCACACACAGAATAATGTTTGATACATAGTAACCAACTCTGTAACAAAGCGGTGTTTGCCATCCTGCGGATAAAACATTGCAGCCCTCATTGCAAAGTCTCTTGAAAGTGGAATCTCAAAAGTAGTGAATCTGTCATTCTCGGCAGAGATGAATCTGTCCCACACCGGAATAAGGTTTTCGCCTGATAAGATATCATCTGTTTTAGTTTCCGGAGGCATCAACAGCTGCGGCATGCTTAAATCCGTAGCATTCCCCTCAAAATAGGAACGGGCCTCATCAACAGCCGAATTGAGATTATGTTTGTCTCCGTCAAACCTTTCATGAGAGCAGGAGTGGAACGCAAGGATTGCCATAAGGCAAAGAATAGGTAAGAGTCCTTTGGTCATAAAAATGTTTTTTAATGTGAATAATATGGGACACTGTGCCTAAATGGGACAACGGATACTACCGGCACTTTTTACGTGTGCTATCGCAAAATTAAATATTATTATTGCAAAAGCAAATATGATGTAAATATTGCGAAAGTTGGGCTCTTTGTCGGGAAGCAAAGTAAGAAATATTTTATACATTTGCGGCCGAATCTTCAGGGCAGGGTGAAAGTCCCTACTGGCGGTATAGTCCGCGACCCCGTTTTATAGCCGATGCTATAAATTCAAAATTTAATAGGGATAGGGTTTTCAAGGCTTGCGAAAGCTTTTAAAATATATATTCCTTATTAAAGTTTTAGAAGTTTAGAAAAAAGTGCAAATGCAAAGTTTATAAAACTTTTTAATAAGCTTATAAAATGGGCTGACTCGTTGAAACTACGAGACCAACAGTTAAAGTCTGGATGAAAGAAGTGACAAAAAATGAGGTAGTGGCAATAGCCATATCCTTGTTTGGCTACGAACATATTCTTTAAAAGAATTGTTTGACTTATTACCCTGGGTTCATTTTTTATTTATTTATTAATTAATTCAAAAAATGAAACCAAAAAAAATTTCACCGCTAATAGCGTTGCTATTAGTGTCTTGTATGCTTCCGCAAAATCTGTTGGGAAGCAAATTAAAATTAATTGATGTTAATAATTTAACTGCACCTGCCATAGAGAGAGACAGTTTGGTAACGGATACTACCAACAGAGCTATTCTCCTCAACGAGATTACTTTATGGGCAAACATGAAAAACAGTAACAGATCTCCTATGAGGTTAAAGTCCATAACCGCAGCAGAGATAGCGGTAAGTTCGGCAGGTAGGACATTTCCGGAGCTGTTAAGAGAGATTCCGGGGGTATATTCCACAAGTGAATCGGGCAGTTACGGCGATGCCAAACTGAATGTAAGGGGTTACAAGCAGGAGAATATCTCTGTACTGTTGAACGGCATTCCCATTACGGGACTTGTAAGCGGAAGCATGTATTGGAACAACTGGATGGGGTTGTCAGATGCCACCGCTCAGATTCAGCTGCAGAAGGGGATTGGCGGCTCCATGATTGCAGACAACTCCGTGGGGGGAACAGTGAATATTATTACCAAGAGCCCCTCTGAGAAGGCCTCTGCAATTGCTGCATTCAGCGTTACCGGGAGCGGTACGAAAAAGGTGAACATGGAGATTGGTAGTGGAAAGCTAAAAAAGGGATGGGCTTTCTCGCTAATGGGTTCGTATGTGTGGGGCAAAGGTTGGGTTGAGATGACAGATGTAAAATCGTGGGCCTATATGGCAAGTGTGAGCAAGCAGATTGGCAAAAAACACAGCTTCCTGTTTACAGCATTAGGTTCGCCCGAGAAGCACGAGCAGAGGAATACAAGACTCACATTAAGCGAAATAGAGCAGTATGGAAGAGGTTACAACAAGAACTGGGGCTACTACACAGACGAAAACGGCAATAGGTATGCGAGGACGGTTGGCAAGAACAACTACTTTAAGCCATATTTTACTCTCAATCATTCATACAAGACAACCGTTGGAAACGGTATCCCATTGCAGGTGAACAGCGCACTCTATTTTGCTACGGCAAAGGGTGGCGGATATTGGGCAGAAAGCAAGGGGAAGAGGATTGTGGCGTACCAAAAGGATGGACATATAGATTGGGACGCGGTTGTTGCAGATAACAAGGCTGCAAGTTTAGCAGCAACAGCTCTTGGAAAGGATGGTAGCGCCCGCAATGTTATGAGCGATTATCTTGCAGGACACCAGCAATATGGAGCAAAAAGCTCTGTTATTTTGGAGCTTCCCGACAATTTATCCTTAGAGGCCGGCGTACATTATATGCACTACCGCACATGGGAGAAGGAGAAGATTACAGACCTTCTTGGCGGAGAATATTGGTATGAGGATTATGCACAGAACTCCTTAATGGGGGTAAACGGCAGGAACCCTATAAAAAAGGTTGGAGATTACATTAGAACAAACAACGGCAGAATCTCCAATTATGGGACACTGTATGCGCAGGCAGAGTACAAGCCAACAGGCAGACTCATTGTCACCGCAGGGGCAGCAATCAATATGAGCAATATAAAAAGGTGGGACAAGTATAATTATTCAGATAATATCTACTCCAAATGGGCGCATGGCACGGGAGGTTCGGTTAAAGGCGGCGTACTTTATAAGCCATTTGGGGGGCACTCTGTATACTTTAATGCCGGATATATAAGCAGAATACCGTATTACAGCGTCTATTTTGCAAACGGAAACAACGAGATAAGCAAGGATGTTAAAAACGAGCGAAATATCTTAACAGAGGTTGGCTACCGGTATGTGTATGGGAGGGGTGCCGTTGAGGTAAACGGTTACTACACATACTGGAGGAACAAGACACTTATGAGCAGTGCCTACAAGCCGTTGGATAACGGTGAGGCATATAAGTTTATGATAACAGGTCTTAATGCTCAACATTACGGTATTGAACTTGAAGCATACCATAACTTTAGTAATTGGTTATATGCTTCGGTATCTGCATCTCACGGAGTGTGGAGATGGAAGAACAATGTTCATGCAACTCTGTATGATCCCTATTCCGGCAAAGAGGTCTCTAAGGTAGATGTTTACAGCAACAACCTTCCTGTGGGAGACTCGCCGCAGAGCCAGTTGGGGGGTAAATTGAGAGTGTCGCCTCTTGAGCCTATATTTATGGGAGCATCTAACAGCAACGGGTATTGGACAGATCTCCTCAGCTCATTATCAATTTCTGCCGTATGGCAGTACAACACAAGATATTGGGCAGATTTTGAACCATCTACAAGGACAAAGGAGAACAGTTTAAATCCGTACAAAATACCATCATATCATCTGTTCAATCTGCAATTTGCCATGCAGTTATTACCACAGAGAACCGGACACAACTATATTAAAGGTATTGATGCTTTCTTTAATCTCAACAATCTTTTCAATGAGTTATATATTGAGAGGGGTAAAGATGGATCCACTCATACTGCAGATAGCTTTACAGGGTATTGGGGACAAGGCAGAAACTTTAATTTTGGAGTAAAAGTTTCTTTTTAAAGAATATGTTATTATAGACAGAAGGGCGGCCCAAAATGAAAGGCCGCCCTTCAATTTTATATTTATAGATAAATCCTATTTCTCTATATTACTATCTATAGATCCGTTATAATCTATCTCTTTTGCAGGATATACCCAACACCAATTGTTTTCGCCCTCTGAAACAACCGTAACGGCAAACTGAGCATGGAAGCTGCTTCCGTTTACTGTACCTATACCGCGAATCCTCACAGATGGGTCTGATCTGGGTTGTCCCATTGTACTGTTAATCTGAATACCTGATGTTGTACCCTCCAATGTTGAAACAACGTTAGATGCCGGCCTTTTCTCTATCTGATCTTTATTCACAGCAGAGATTGCACCGGTTAGTGACGATTTCTTTGCACTACCGTATGCAACTGAGATTACAACTTCATCCAACAGCTCTGAATCGGGTTCGAGGATAACATTTAGTGTGGATGCTATTGGAAGCTCTTTGGTTAGCATTCCGATAAATGAAATGACTCCTGTTTTGGCGTCTGCAGGAACTTTATCTAAAACAAAAGTTCCATCTACCTCTGTATAAGTTCCTACTGTAGACCATTTTACAAAGACAGTTGTGCCAATTACCGGCTCTCCGTTCGCCTCGGTAACCTTACCGGTAACCTTGGTAATTTGAGCCATGGCTGTGCCTACACACAATAACATGCATGCAAGCATAAATAATAATTTTCTTTTCATATGTTATTTATAAATAATTATTTTGGTTATCAACTTGCCTTTATCTGGTACATAAGAGATTATAATTTTTGTACATTTGTAAAAATTTATAATCCATATAAAGAGTATTAATCATGAACATGGCAACTATGGCAATAGCATCTGCGCTTCTTCTGTTTGGATGCAGCAACAGAGATACTGTCTCCTACAAAGATTACTATAACGGTACTGTAAAAGAACTTTCATCTCCGGAATATTGCGGACGGAACAACTACAACAACGGAGACATAAAGGCTGCAAAATATATTATAGATCAACTTAAATCATTTGGAATTGCACCAATGACTAATCAGCTTGGAACAGATTCCACAGCACACCCCCATTACAAAAGTGAGATTAGGCCAGGAGGCTTGGGCAGATGGGAGAGTGAAGATTCCACATACCAAGCATATCTGCAGAATTTCACCTTTCCCCTTAATATAATGCGTGGAGAGATGAATGTCTCTTTAGACGGCAGAACTCTCACCCCTACAGTAGATTATATTGTAAAGGAGTTCTCCCCTACCTGCAAGGGGGAGTTTGCAGTTACTGCACTCGACACGGCATACTACCAGACCCCTGAACTGTTTGTCGGGAAGCTGAATAGCGGTGAATATAAAAATTCTTTTGTGGTATTGGATTGGAAACTTTTTCTCCAAAAGGAGCTTTACGATACCCCTTTTGATGTTTACCAAAAGTGCATTGCACCGCTTAGCAATGTTGGCGGCCTTATTCTTAAGCAACAGGAGCAGTTTCCATATTTTAAGGCACGCAGCTACTACAACTCAAAGGTTCCCGTAATTATGGTTAACGAGAGTTTTCCAAATGATGCAAATAAGATAACGGTAAGCATTGAAAGCGAGATGATTAACAACCACGACGCCCATAACATTGTTGCCTATCTGCCGGGAAAATATGACTCCGAGACCTGCATCACCTTTATTGCACACTACGACCACCTTGGACTTATGGGTAAAGAGAATCTGTTCCCCGGGGCAAACGATAACGCGTCCGGCGTAGCTATGCTCTTGGCTCTTGCCAAATATTATTCTGCTAATCTTCCCGACAACAACATTCAGTTTATATTTCTGGACGCGGAGGAGTCAAACCTGCTTGGAGCCTTCTATTATGCGGAAAATCCGTATGAACAGCTATCAAAGATAAAATATCTTGTAAATTTTGATATGATTGGGGACAACGGAGATGAGCTGATATGTGAAATATCGAGTGAGGGGGCTTTAGGCTTGGACCTTTTAAAAACGTTGAACAGCAGATACAGCAACCCATTTAAAGAGGTGCATTGCAATGAGCTTTCCGACAACAGCGACCATTACGCTTTTGCCCTAAAGCATGTCCCGGCCCTGTATCTTACCATTGAGGGGGATATGTACCAATATTATCACACTCCGCGTGACACATACGAACATGCCTCTGACGCTAATTTTAACAGGCTCTTTGATCTTATACGGCAGTTTGTAGACAACATCTAACAGAGCTGTTGTTTACCATTCTGTACTCCATGTACCTTTATAAAAAAAACGGATGACCAAATGTGATCATCCGTCTTTTTATTTGATTCCTTTTAAGGAGATTATTCGTTAGATGGCTT
>UQWT01000071.1 GCA_900544815.1 uncultured Bacteroidales bacterium
ATACGAACCTGTAGCTCTCTCCTTAGATATTGTCTGGTAACCTGTAATGACAACATTCTCCAAAGCAATGGCATCTGTCTTCATTATAATGTTTGCAACACTGCTTTTACCTGCAATAGATGAAAAATCCTGCATCCCAACAAAAGTGAACAGCAGTTCGTCTCCTTCCTCTGCCTCAATGTTGTAACGGCCATCAATATCGGATGCAGTAATTTTCCCGGTAGCCTTGTTCTGTATGGTTACACCGGGGAGTGGCTCGCCTGTTTCGTCTGTGATAACTCCGTTCAAGGTTTTTGATTGGTTCTGCTCATAGCCTTTTGGATATAGGGCTATGTGGTTCCCTTTTAACGAATAGGAGAGATTTGTCCCTTTGAGCAGTTGCGAGAGGAGTGTTTTAATTTCGTCTTGAGTAAATGTTTTTCCGTTGGTGGCATTTTTTTCAATGGAACAGGTTACTTTCTGTTCAACTGCTACCTTAACAGCATCTGAATAAACAAAATTGTAGCCGCTCTGCTCTGTAACTGCCTTAAGGACTGTCTTGAGCGGTGTGTTACTGAAATTGATTTTAAGATGCTGAGCAAACAGATTGTCCGATAATGCAATGGAGATTATCAGGCATGTGCAAAAGGTGATTATTCCCTTTGTACAGATTTTCTTGATTTTCATGTCAGACATATTGGTTACTAAGGTTAATGATACTTTTCCATATAGTGTACCCCATTAACCGCTGTTACCCTATGTTTTTTTATTTAAGTGTTACCAAACTGTCCTTTATCTCGTAGTCTACGGATGTGCAGAGGCTTATTATGCTCATGATGTAGTGAATGGATTCCGAATTGAAAGAGCCTGTTATTGTTTTGTTCAGCACACTGCTGTCTGTAACTGCAAATGTTACCCCGTGCCATCTTTCCAACACCTTTATAACCTCAGATAGTGGTGTTTCGTCAAAGACAATTCTCCCCTCTGTCCAGGCTTTTATGTTGTTCATCTTAGGTGAGCCTACCTTTACAGGTCTCTTATTGGGGGCAATAATGAGTTGGTTGTCGGGAAGCATATTATAAGTGTTTCCTTTTGAGATAAGGGTAATTTTCCCCTCGTAAAGGGTGGCTTCTTCGCTGTTGTCGTTAGGGTATGATTTTATGTTGAACTTGGTGCCCGTTACCTTTATTATAAGCCCCTTGGCTGTTGTAACTATCAGTGGGTGAAGTGAATCTGTTGCTACATCAAAGAACGCTTCGCCATCTATCTTTACCTCTCTTGTCTTCCCTACAAATCTGTTTGGGAAAGTTATTTTTGTGTCTGAGTTGAGCTTAACATTTGTGCCGTCGGGCAGGGTGATGTTAGATTTAACACATTTTTCTGTATAGATAGTGTTGAGGTTCTCTTGCGGTATGTTATCTAATCCTATCTCTATATTTCCGTTTTTGAGTTCTGCAAGAAGCTCATTCTTAAACGATTCTTTTAATTGTTCGCTGTTGCTTAAAGGGTTTATGAATAGCATTGTAATGGCTGCCGCTCCAATTGCTGCGGTTATGTACAATACAATCTGTGTTCTCTTGAGTTTTGCGGAATGGGCTTTGTCTGTAGCAGGTTTTGTGGTGGGCTCTGCTGTCTTTATTGTAGGCTCTGTTATTGTCTTTGCAGCCGGCTCTGCCGTATGATTTGCCACATGCTCTGTTGTTATGCTTTGCTGTTGTGCGCCTGCATTGGTGCGCAGAACTTTCAGCTTGAAGTTTTCCAGCTCACTTCTGCTTGCTCTCTCCTGTGGCATTGTCGCTACCACATAGAGCGCTTTTAGATTTGCGAGATACCTGCCGTTGGCTGCATCTTTATTGGCCCATCTCATTACCTCCTCTCTCTGCCGGGGAGAAGTTTCGCCTTTTATGTATTCTATAAGTAGTTGCTTTCTCATAATACCCTCTTTATATTATAACGTAATGGTTGGGAAAATCCATAATAAAACGGGCAAATAATCTTTAAGATATTTGCGCAATATTATGTATGCTTTTGTTAGTCTGGCTTCTACGGTGCTTAACCCAATGGACTGTACAACTGCTATCTCTATGTTTTTAAGGTTGGCGTTGCGGCTTAGGAGAAAGGTTTCACGAACCTTTGGCGGCATACTTTGTATGGCTTTGTTTATAAGATCCTGCACCTCTTTGCTGAAAATCTCTACATTGTTCTGCTGCCCTATGGCCGATATGTTAAAGTTGAGTTCGGCATTCTTGCACCAATCTGCATAGTTTGCCTTTGCTTTTCTTTTGCGAAGTATATTAAGCGACTCATTCTTCGCCAAAACAAACAGATAGGGGAAAAACTCCCTTTTGGATGACAGCATCTCTCTTCTGTTCCATAGTTTTAGGAATACATCTTGCGCAACCTCTTTTGCCTCCTCCCGGTCTTGGAGATAGCTATACGAGAAGTGCTCTATCTTTTTTATGTGTTCAAGGTAGAGTTCATTAAATATCTTCTCTTTTGAGTCCGGGCGGCTGTGCATCTTTTTCCGTTAGGTTTAGGACAAAGTTATGAAAAATAAACTACTATTCTACATAGGCCAATGTGGCAATGGATACTTTGCAGTCCGTTAGGGTGGGGGAGGAGCTGAGGGCGTGAACTGCCGCCTCTAATGTTGCTCCGGTGGTAAATACATCATCTACAACTAAGAAGTGCTTTGGCGTTAGCATTGGCATTGGCTTGGGCCTGAAAGCCTCAATCATGTTCAACCGCCTGTCCTCCTTGTTCTTATGAGTTTGCGTTGCCGTAACATGCACCCGCTTTATGTAGGCATTGCTTACCTCTATTCTTCTTCCCGACAATTCCTCTATCCCCTTTGATATCCCACGTGCAATCTCGATTGCTTGGTTATAGCCCCTTTTAAGCCACCTCAGCCAGTGCAGAGGAACAGGAACTATTTTGTCGGGAAGCAGAGAATAATTACCATTGCAACTTTCGGCAATCTTGCGCCCCAAAAGCCGTCCAAAGTAGACACCAAGCTCGGGATGCTCCTTATATTTTATTAGGTGTATTATGTTCCTGTAACCTCCGGTAAAGAAGAAGAGACTATAGGCCCTCTCTATTTGAGTATGCTCGCCAAAGGTTTTTTCTGCCATATTGCCCGGTGTAGAGCAGAAGTATGTAAGCGGGAAATCTGCACGGCAGTAGCTGCATAGATACCGTTCCCACCTGTAGATCAACCGTCCGCAGACAATGCAGTTTTTCATTATTTTTCTCTTTACTTTCCTTTCCTTGCCTTGCCTTGCCTTTAAAATTGACTATAAACAATAAACCATGCACTTTCAACTCAATTAAGGCCAACACCAAAGGTATGTACATTAATACGCAGGCGGTTTTGATATTGGAAATTTACCTTTCGGACGGATAAAATTTTAGATAAGTTGCGCAAGCTGGGTTAAAAATGAGCTGTTGCGCAGAAAATCTATGGATAAGTTGCGGAACTATGTTAATTTTTGTATGTTTGCGCAAATTATCTGTGTATGGAACAAGTATTAGTAGGCAGGAAACATAATTTAAAGTTGCTTAAAGAGTATATAGATTCGGAAAGATCTGAATTTGTTGCTGTTTATGGAAGGCGAAGAGTTGGTAAAACATTTCTTATCAGATATGCGGCCGGTGATAACTTCTCTTTTTATGTAACAGGTGTTCATGGTGCTACAAAAGATGTTCAATTGACAAACTTTGCAATTGCTTTGCAAAAGTACTCCGGTTCTGAAAATCTAAATATCCGGAAAAACTGGATATTAGCCTTTTATGAATTGTCTAAATATCTTGAATCGTTGCCACAGGGAAAAAAAATAATTTTTATAGACGAATTGCCCTGGATGGATACAGCAAAATCCGGGTTCATCTCATCTTTGGAAAATTTCTGGAACAGTTGGGCTGCCCTTAGAGATGATGTAAAGTTGTTTGTATGTGGTTCTGCTACTTCGTGGATGATAAACAATCTTATAAAAAACAGAGGAGGGTTACATAATCGTCTTACTCATCATCTTACACTGCAGCCATTTACATTAAATGAGTGCGATGAGTACTTTAAAACATACGGATTTGCCTATTCGCAGAAACAGGTTGCCGATTGTTATATGGCAATGGGTGGAGTTCCATACTATATGACATTAATGGACAGGTCTAAAAGTGTGGCTCAGAATATAGACAGTCTCTTCTTCTCTAAGGATGCACCGCTTAAAGATGAATTCAATGATCTATATAAAGCGCTTTTTAAAAATGCATCACCTCATATCAACATAGTCACAGCTTTAGCTGCAAAAGGAATTGGATTGACAAGAAAAGAGTTGATACAAGAAACGGACTTAACCGATAATGGGGCTTTCAGTACTGTTTTAGAGGAGTTAGAACAGTGCGGATTCATACGCGTTTATCAACCTTTTGAAAATAGTTCGCAGCCATGTAACAAACGTGTAAAATCTAATGCTCTATACCAATTGGTGGATTTCTATACTCTGTTTTATTTTAAATTTATAAAAAACAACAGATATGGAGATGAACACTTTTGGTTAAATTCTCTTAATAGTCCAATGTTTAACACATGGTGTGGTCTCTCCTTTGAACTGTTATGTATGATGCATATAACCCAATTGAAAGATGCTTTGGGGATTTCAGGAGTTCAGACAAGGGTATGTTCGTGGAGATCTAAAGGCAGCGGTTCCGGAGTAGACTCTCGTGAAGGTGCTCAGATAGATCTACTGATAGACCGAAAGGATGAAACTGTAAATATTTGCGAGATAAAGTATTATAAAGAACAGTTTGAGATAAGCAAGGATTATGAGGAGCGGCTGCAAAACAAACTCAACAGATTTGCCAAGGAGACAAAGACAAACAAGTCGCTGCTGCTTACAATGATTACAGCAAATGGGATAAAACATAACAGCCATAGCGATATTGTACAGAAAGAGATAGTGTTGGAAGATCTGTTTAAATAACGATAACAACACATCGTATGCTTCAGAAGGATAAATCATCTCAATTTGAGAAAGAACTTAAGGAAAAGCTGCAAAAGTTTACTAACAAAAAAGGCGAGCAAATGAACTGCCCGCCATACCTATATTATTATATATAAGCCCTTTTATTCAAAAAAGGCCTTTTTAATCATATCCACAGAGTCCAAAAGCTCCCATCCAAAGAACTGAACATTCTTCTTAACAGGTTTTCTATTCTCAATAACCTCAACCTCTTTAATATACGGTGTACGCCCGAAATGTCCGTAAGACGCTGTAGGCTCAAATATTGGATTGGTAAGACCAAACTTTTCAACAATTTTGGCAGGGCGGAGGTCAAACAGCTGTTCAACAATCTCTGCTATCTCGCCATCGGTCATTTCCTTGCCATTTTTTGTAACTTTTGCCGTTCCATAACTGTTTACATTAACACTCACCGGACGTGCAACTCCAATAGCGTATGCCAATTGTATAAGTATCTGGTCTGCAACCCCTGCAGCTACAAGATTCTTGGCAATATACCTTGCTGCATATGCTGCCGAGCGGTCTACCTTGCTTGAATCTTTGCCTGAGAACGCTCCGCCGCCATGAGCACCTTTTCCACCGTATGTGTCTACAATAATCTTACGGCCGGTAAGACCGGTGTCACCGTGAGGACCGCCAATGACAAACTTCCCGGTTGGATTAACCAAAAGCCTGTAATCCTTATTGAACAGCTCCTGTACGGCAGGAGAGAGCTGCTCCAACATCTTAGGAATAAGGATATTTTTAACATCGCTCTTAATACGCTGCTGCATAGCTTCATCTGTATCAAACTCATCGTGCTGTGTAGAGATTACAATGGTGTGAACCCTTAGCGGTCTATGGTCATCTGAATATTCTATTGTAAACTGAGATTTTGCATCAGGCCTGAGATAAGGCATTAGTTTGCTGTTCTTTCTTATATCTGCCAAAGTTACAAGAGCAAGATGAGCCAAATGAAGGGGAAGCGGCATATATTCCTCTGTATCTTTACATGCATACCCAAACATCATTCCCTGGTCACCTGCCCCCTGCTCATCTTTGTCCTCTACAACAACACCCCTGTTAATATCCGGAGACTGCTCGTGAACAGCAGAGAGAATGCCGCAAGAGTTGCCATCGAACATATACTCTGCCTTGGTATATCCAATTCTGTTTATAACCTCTCGTGCAATTTTCTGAATGTCTACATAAGCATCCTCAGATCTTACCTCACCACCAACAACTACAAGTCCTGTACTTACAAAGGTCTCGCACGCTACCTTACTGTGCGGATCCTGTCTAAGAAATTCATCTAAGATTGCGTCTGAAATCTGGTCGGCAACTTTGTCGGGATGCCCCTCGGAAACAGACTCAGATGTAAATAAATAAGCCATATCCTTTAAAAATTAATAAAATTCAATAACAAAAAAGTTTCTTACAGGGGAGAAAAATAGCTCTTACAAGGAGAACTTTACTGTATATAAAATGCTAAAATCTTTCTCTTAGGCCCTTAAATTAGAGGGTGATGATTACAACTCATTACGCTTACCATTAATGAGTGCCTTTTAGAGAGCGTTTTAGCATTTTTTAGTGTGGTTGCAAGCAGTCAAATCTGTCCACCGTAAATCTGGTGCAAATGTATAAATAAAATTTGCTGTAACAAAAAAATAACATCACTAATTCAGATTTATTAGAAAAAGAGGTTACTTTTGCGCAAAATTTTAATTAAACCAAATTTAATCTATTATTTTATGAAAAGAACACTTAAGCTATTTGCGCTTACTGCTCTAAGCTTAATGTTGTCTATTGCAACATTTGCACAGGTTACCACCTCATCTATGAGTGGTAAGGTAACTGAGGCAGACGGACAGCCTGCTGTTGGAGCTACTGTCCTTGCAACCCACACACCATCGGGATCTCAATTCTATGCTATTGTAGATGGTAGTGGTAATTACAGAATCCCTAATATGCGTGCAGGTGGCCCTTACACCATTACCGTTAATCTTCTTGGTTTTGGTGAAAACACAGTTACAGGTGTTGAGCTTAAACTTGCAGAGAATTATGTTTACAACGTAAAACTTACAGAAGAGGCTATGTCTCTTAACGAGTTGGTTGTTTCTGCAGACGGTGCAAGATCCTCTATGAGAAGTGAGAGAGCCGGTGCTACCACATCTCTTAACATGCAGCAGATGAATGATATTCCTGTTGTATCAAGAAACTTGAACAATTTTGTTAAGATGACTCCTCAATCTTCAAATACCGGTAACGGCCCTCAGATTGGTGGTGGTACATATCGTCAGAACAACTTTACAATTGATGGTGCTGCAATGAACAATGCATTTGGTATTGGCGAGAGTATGCCTGCAAAAGGTTCTCCTGTATCTATGGATGCATTGGAGCAGATCTCAATTAACGTAACCCCATTCGATGTTCGCCAGACAGGTTTCTTAGGCGGTGCAATGAATGCTACAACACGTTCTGGAGACAACACTTACAGAGCCTCTGTTTATACGTATTATTATAATGAGAAGTTCAGAGGAGATAAAACAAAGAATGGTACACTTACTCTTAATGAGGAGAAGAACCTTGTATATGGTGCACGTGTTGGCGGCCCTATCATTAAGGACAAACTCTTCTTCTTCTTGAGTGCAGAGGCTGAGGATGTAACATCTCCTGGAACATCTTGGATTGCTTCTGATGCAAATCATAAATACGACAGTAAGCTTGGCGTTGCACGTCCATCTGCTGCCACAATGGATGCTATCTCTAAATATCTGTCAGACAAATATGGCTATAGTACAGGAGCTTACCAAGGCTATTCAGCAAAGAGTCCTTCTTTCAAATTCTTGGGAAGATTAGACTGGAACATTAATAGAAACCATAAGATCAATGTAAGGTATAATATAACAAAGAGAAAAACACCGTCTAACCCATCAACTTCAACAAGTAATTTGGCTGATAGAAGTACACTTACAGGATCCAGAACACCTAGTTCTACAAATAATGCAACAGCTTTGTTCTTTGAAAATGCCAGATATTATCAAGAAACAAACTATTCATCTTTTGCAGGTGAGCTTAACTCCCGTTTCTTGAACGGTGCTCTAACCAACTTGTTGCGTGTTACATATTCACATCAAGATGAGCCAAGAAGCACAGAGGGAGGTGAGTTCCCATTTGTTGATTTGGGTGTTAATGGCACTTTCTATACATCTTTCGGTACTGAATTATTCTCATACGGAAACTTGAGAGATGTTCGTACTCTTAATGTTACAGACGAGTTGACATATTCTACAAACAAACACCTTATCACCTTTGGTTTGCAGTACGAGCATAACAAAACCAAAAACGGTTTCCAGAGATTTGGATCAGGATATTACGCATATAATTTTGCGACGGAGGATGATTTGATGGCAGCCATTAATAATGGTACATTATTGGATAATCCATATCAGTATGCTATTACACATTCTTGGAAGAGCGATTTCTCACAGGCTTACCCGGAATTCAAATTTAATCAGGTTTCTGTCTATATTCAGGATGAGATATCTTTTACAGATAATTTCAAGGTTCAGGCAGGTGTAAGATTTGAGGTGCCAAGCTATCCTAAATTGGATACATATAACGCTGCTGTGTTTAAAGAGCAGTTCAAAGATTATAATAATAACAATGGACATTATGATACATCAACACTTCCTCAGACCTCTTTGATGATTTCACCAAGGATTGGTTTTAACTGGGATCTGTTCGGTAACAGAGATGTTGTTGTAAGAGGTGGCACAGGTCTGTTCACCGGTCGTCTTCCATTTGTTTGGATTGTTGCTCAGGCAGGAGATAGCGGTGTGCTGCAAAATACATATACGGTTAAAGGTAGTGGTGTCCCTACATTCTCACCTGATAGATTGGATGCTTTGAAACAGATCTACCCAAATGGAGTTTCAGCTGCAGCAGCAAGTCTTCCTACCCAATCATTTACAATTATGGCAGATGATTTAAAGATGCCACAGACATGGAAATCATCTTTAGGAGTTGACTTTAAATTACCTCTTGGTTTGGTTGGATCGGTTGAGGGAATCTACAATTATGATGTTAACCCAACAACAATTGAGGATGTTTCATTAAAAGAACCTACCTCATCTGCAATTCCGGATTATGCAGATAACAGACTAATCTGGGGTGACAAATACAAGAGTTTGAAAACAGGAAGAAATCTTCCAAGTGCATATCTGCTAAAAAATGCAGATAAGAACGGTTATTACTACTCTGTAACTGCCAAATTAGAGAAACCATATTGGAAAGGTTTCTATGGAATGATTGCCTATACTTACAGCAATGGTAAATCATTGAA
>UQWT01000072.1 GCA_900544815.1 uncultured Bacteroidales bacterium
GCTCATGAAACGCCATCAACGTATCGCTCCTTTGTTCTCAGAAAATTTTTGGGTGACACGTTGACGAAGTCAGGAAATAGTTGTAATTTAAGCACAGTAAAGTCCACAAACGGCAGCAAACAATTGCTGCAATTTGCGGACTTTTTTCTGCTGTCCAATCCTAAAAGTGGTGAACATTCTATAGTTATTCGCCGGTATCTGAAAGTGTCTGTGCCAAAGCTAACGCTAACGCTAAAGCCAACGCCCTTTACTATAAACTAACAAGGCACTGCCCCGTCATTGCCTCTGGCTGCTTAATGCCCATAAGTTTTAATATTGTAGGTGCAATATCTGCCAATATTCCATTCTTTACAGATTTCACATCGTTGTCTACAACTATAAATGGTACAGGGTTAAGCGAGTGTGCAGTATTAGGCGTACCATCCTCATTTATGGCATGGTCTGCATTGCCATGGTCTGCTGTAATAAGCACGGTATAATTGTTCTTGCGTGCAACATCCACAACCTCGCCGGCAAGTTTGTCTATAGTCTCAACAGCCTTCTCAATCGCAGCATATACACCTGTATGTCCAACCATATCGCCATTGGCAAAATTTAGGATAATAAGATCTTCCTTCTGGGTATTGAGCACATCTATAAGCTTTTGCGCAACCTCCGGAGCACTCATCTCGGGCTTAAGGTCATATGTTGCAACCTTGGGAGAGTTAACTAGTATTCTGTCTTCATTAGCAAAAGGCTCCTCACGTCCACCGTTAAAGAAGAAGGTTACATGGGCATATTTCTCTGTCTCGGCAATCCTCAACTGTCTCTTGCCGGCCGCTGCCACCACCTCTCCAAGTGTCTGCTGAACATTCTCCTTGTTGAAAAGTATTTTGACTCCGGTAAATTTGTCATCGTATGGGGTAAGACAGCAGTAGTACAACGGAATTGTCTTCATTCCAAACTCAGGCATATCCGCTTGCGTAAGCACAGAGGTTATCTCACGCGCCCTATCGTTCCTAAAATTAAAGAAAACAACAGCATCCCCCTCTTTAAACAGACCTATAGGTTTTGAGTCCTCCACTATAGCAACAGGTTTTACAAACTCATCTGTAACCCCCTCTTTATATGATGCCTCCATAGCTTCAACGGCAGATGCGAAATGCGCCCCTTTACCATCTACAAGAAGATCATATGCCTCTTTTACCCTCTCCCATCTCTTGTCTCTGTCCATTGCATAAAAACGTCCTACAACAGATGCAATCTTGCCCGTACTCTTCTGCATATGCGCCTGCAATGCCTCTATAAAGCCTTTACCGCTCTTTGGATCTGTATCACGCCCGTCCATAAAACAGTGAACATAAACCTCTTTAAGGCCATATTCGGCTGCTACATCCAACATGGCAAACAGGTGATATATAGAGCTGTGTACGCCACCATCGGAAAGCAGTCCCATAAAATGAAGTGCCTTTCCACTCTCTTTTGCATAATCGTAAACAGCTTTCACCTCTGCGTTCTTTAACAAAGTCTTCTCCTTGCAGGCTTTATTTATCTTTACAAGATCCTGATAAACCACTCTTCCTGCGCCTATGTTAAGGTGTCCCACCTCTGAATTACCCATCTGACCGGCAGGGAGTCCTACATCCTCACCGCTGGCGCTCAATTGTGAATGGGGATATTTTGCCATTAACGCATCTATATGAGGTTCACCTTGAGTATAGATTGCATTGGATTTATCATGTTTGCCTATTCCCCATCCGTCAAGAATCATTAAAAGTACTTTTTTCTCCATATAATTCTTATTTTTGTCTTTAGATTTATAATGATGGCCGAGGTTCGTTTTACGTAGCTTTCAAACCATCATTTAAGGCTGCAAAGTTAAGAAACTGTTTTGATATTTGGTTGTTTCAAGGCAGTTTAATAAAAGCGGCCTTGAATCTTAACAATTATTTTAATCATCTGTTTTCGATTTATATCAATCGGTACAACAAACGATATTTAATTAAGCAGACAATGGGAAAAAGGAATGGGACTGCATCAGATAAGCAGAGAAGAGCAGAGAAAAATGAACGCAAAAAAAGAGCTGCATCAAAGGCAGGCGGCAGGAGAGGAAAGGAGGGCTTGTCGGGAAGCAGAGGGACTAAAAAAAGCTCGTCTAAAACAAAGAGGGGGGCAAGGATTGTTGAGGAGGTTACCGGCAGGGTTGCCCTTAACAGAGAGGGGTATGGTTTTATTATAGTTCCCGACAGAGAATCCGACATTTTTGTAAGTGCATCCAAGCTGAGAGGTGCGCTTAACAACGACACTGTTAGGGTGGGCGTGTATAAAAGTTCTCCGCGGAAGGGAGACTTAAAGAACGAGGGGGAGGTTCTTGAGGTTGTTGAGCGCTCCAAAAAGCCACATATTGGCATATTACAGATAGTTGGCAATAATGCTTGGGTGATTGTGGAGAGCCGCACAATGCCCTACGACATAAAGGTTACAGGGGGCAACTACTCAGATGAGGATAACGGCAAGAAGGTTGCGATTTTAGTAACGGAATGGCACAGAGGAGAGGACTATCCGAGTGGGGAGATTGTAGATGTGCTTGGCGAGCCGGGTGACAACAACACCGAAATGCATGCGATTCTTACCGAATACGGCCTTCCTTACAAGTTTCCTAAAGAGGTTGAGGATGCTGCTGCAAAGATTCCGGTTGAGATACCTAAGGATGAGTTGAAGCGCAGAAGGGATTTTAGAAACACCCTAACATTTACCATAGATCCTTTTGATGCCAAAGATTTTGACGATGCCTTGTCTTTAAAGCAGTTGGAGAACGGCAATTGGGAGGTTGGCGTTCATATAGCGGATGTAACAAATTATGTGAAGCCAGGAGACATTGTAGATAAGGAGGCCGTTGAAAGGGGCACATCTGTTTATTTAGTAGACCGTACAATTCCTATGCTTCCGGAGGTGCTCTCAAATAATCTCTGTTCTCTGCGCCCCAACGAGGAGAAACTTACTTATTCCGCTGTTTTTGAGATGACAGACTCCGGAAAGGTTGTGGATGAATGGTTTGGCCGCACAATAATAAATTCCTGCAGACGATTTGCTTACGAGCAAGCCCAAAAGGTTATTGATACAGAGGGGGAGAACATCATTGAATATGAGTACCAAAAGGTAGCTAACGATATGGGGGAGCCGGTAGATACACCTGTTCCTGTTGTAAAGAAGGTAACGGGCAGGCGTGTAAAGGGGGTACGTCGTTCAGACAAAGAGGTTGCCATTGCCATCCTGCAACTGCACAAACTCGCTACAATTCTTCGCAAGGAGCGTTTTGAAGCAGGTTCCATTAGTTTTGAAAGGCCGGAGATGAAGGTTATTGTTGACGCAAACGGCAAGCCGGTGGATGTAAAACAGAAGATAACATCGGAGGCCAACTGGCTTATTGAGGAGTTCATGCTCCTGGCCAACAGGAAGGTGGCAGAGTTTGTAACCAAGAAGATGCGTATTAAAGAGCCAACCTTTGTATATAGGGTTCATGACCAACCAGATGCCGACAAGATTCAGCAACTACGCAATTTTATAAAGCATTTTGGGTATCATCTTGCACCTGCCAACAATCCGCATGAACTGGCATTAGCTCTTAACAAGTTATTGGAGAGCATAAAGGATAAGCCGGAGGCAGGAGCTATTGAGATTCTCGCATTGCGGTCTATGGCAAGGGCAAAATACACAACAGACAACATAGGTCACTACGGTTTGGGATTTGCCTACTATACCCACTTCACCTCCCCTATTCGTCGTCTTCCGGACATGATGGTTCACAGGCTCCTTACCCACTATTTGGACAAAGGCAAGTCTGTAAACAAGGAGAAATATGAGGAGCTTTGCAAACAGGCATCTGAAAGGGAACAGGTTGCCACCGATGCAGAAAGGAGCAGCATAAAATACAAGATGGCCGAGTACATGCAGGAGAGGATTGGCGAGGAGTACGAAGGTACTATTTCCGGCATTACCGAATGGGGAATGTATGTTGAGGTTGAGCCTACCAAGATAGAGGGTATGGTCATGCTCCGTAACATAAAAGAGGACTACTTCATTTACGATGAAGAGACATTTGCTCTTTACGGCAAATCCACCCACAAGAGATTTACCCTTGGAGACAGGGTTAAGATTAAGGTTGCACGGGTGAACCTTGAGCAGAAACTCATAGACTATGAGCTGATTTGGGATCCTGCTTGGAACAAAAAGAGCAGAGGTGAAAGTTCTACTAAAGGCTCAATTAAAAGCCGGGCTAAAAGCAAAAGTACAGCAAAACATTCAAGAAGTAACAACAGATAGAAACACATATCATGCACTTAGACAACACATACAATATTAAAGAGATAGCAGGAGAAAAAGTAATTATACTGCGATCAAAAACCGGGGCAGACATGACAAAACTCATCTCCTTTAATACCACATCTGAGAAGTTGTGGAATGAATTTATAAATAAGGATTTTACTGTTAAGGATGCAGCAGCCTTTCTTGTAAAGGAGTACGGCATAGACTATGAAAAAGCCTATAAAGATTCCGCTGCCTGGGCAGAAAAAATGAAAGAATGTAGTCTTCTTAAAGAGTAATGTTTGTATGATTTACAGCCACTTATAAGCTAACCACCGTGGATTTAAGCAATCTTGCCGAATGTTGACAGATATTTACAGACTGCTGCCGCATAAGAATAGGAGAAGTTTAGTACCTATGACCCTCATAATCTTAAGCAAAACGCTGCTTGAGCTTGTGGGCATAGCGGTAATTCTTCCTGTTTTTTATCTGTTTGTACAACCAGATGCTGTAAACTCTCACATTTTTCACAGAATATCTGCCCTCTGCAGCAATACCGCAGAAAGCCTGATACTAATTATCTGCTGCACAGTAGCGATACTTGTATTAAAGACAGCAATAATATTATGGCTTACAAGAATCCAGAACAGGTTTCTGTTTAACCTTTACAAACACTACTCTTCGCAACTGCTTGTAAACTATTACAACAGAGGATTTATGGCTGTAAAGGAGTTTCCGGCATCGGACTTTGCCTACAAGATAAACTCTGTGTGCTTAGTATTTGTAAACAATGTTCTGGCACAGGCATTCGGCATTGCTGCCGACAGCATGATATTGATTTTCATCCTCATATTCGCCTTTATACTCTCTCCTGTTATCTGCATTGCCATAATTGCATGCGCAGTTCCAACCATACTGCTCTACACGCTATTTGTAAAGAAAAAGATAGTAAAATACGGTCGGCTCGAGTTTGAGGCCAAAAGGGAGCAATTCAGCACCATAACCAACACTTTCAGAGGGTATCCCGAGATGGTTGTAAACAATGTTTTTCCCGTTATGCAGCAAAAGTTCAATAACGGCTTGGATACAATTGCAGATACCTCTGTAAACTATACAACATATAGGCAGATCCCAAGCTATCTTATGGAGATAAGCGTTGTTCTTTGCGCCGGCATACTCACATTGGTACAGATGCAGCAGATTATCGATATTCCCGGAGCCATTGCCCTGTTTGGAGTAGCCGCCATAAAGGTTCTTCCATCTATAAAGAATATCATTGCATCCTGGACATCAATAAAGAACTCTACCTACTCTGTAGAGACCATAAAGGAGGCATTAGAATATAAAGCCAATGCAATTGAAGCCAACCACGCAGAACAGCTGTTGCAAGAAGTTAATTTTGAAAAACTTGAACTAAGGAATATATCCTTCTCTTTCGCTTCCCGACAAATATTCTCAAATTTCAGCCTTACTTTAAATAAAGGAGAAAAATTGGGAATAAGAGGGGTATCCGGAAGAGGGAAGAGCACACTGTTCAATATAATGCTGGGGCTTTACCCGATGCAGAGCGGGATGGTTTTATTAAATGGGAAACCGCTTATGAATAATCTTGCCCAATGGAACAATATATGCGGATACGTTCCACAAGATGTGTTCGTAATGGATGCCTCAATAGCAGAGAACATTGCCCTTGACATTAATTTTAATGTTAAGAGAAGGCAGAACATAACACTCAAGGAGCTTCTATCAAACAGAGATGAGAGGAACATTGATTTTTTTATAGAGAAGAGCGTATTGGACCGTCTGAATAGAGTTATAGAGCTTGCTCGGCTCAAAGAGTTCGTGGATTCGCTTCCACATGGGATCTATACGGTTGTAGGGGATAACGGATGTAAATTGTCGGGAGGCCAAAAACAGAGATTAGGCATAGCCCGCGCCCTATTCAAAAATCCCCAGCTGCTGTTTTTCGATGAAGCCACATCTGCCCTTAACAACGAGATGGAGGCAGAGATTACAAATGCCATAGAAAATATAACTTTGCAAAACAGAGAGCTTACGGTTGTAATAATAGCCCACAGAGAAAGCTCCCTTAGGATATGCGACAGGATAATAGATGTGTAAAGCGATGATTCAGAACTACAGAATTGCAGACAAGATACTTAAAGTTGTATTCTCGGAGAGATTAGGCAGATCCCCTTTTGACAATGTACAAGGTTTTACGCTGTTTAAAACAGATAATACTTGCAGCGATACAGATGTATTGCTCTCTTTTGATACCGGCAGCAGCGTAACTATCCCCCTAACGGCAAAAGGTCTGTACAGATTTGACTGCGAGGATTATGATTGCACCTTCTATTCATGTAACGGGGTGTACTATTTTAAAATGGACAATGGCACAGCGGAGTCTTTTAGGATGAAAGCGCATTTAGGTTCCAAAGGCCGGCAATCTGCCGTTGATACCAATTGGGAGTTTAACGGTGATTATACAACGTTGCGCTTTGGCCTGTGGATGGCATTTAATCTTGCATCTGTGTTTGAGCTTGCAGTGGCCATACATTCATCTGCAATTGTCTATAAGGAGAAAGCGTATCTGTTTTTGGGGGAATCCGGGACAGGGAAGAGTACCCACACAAGATTGTGGAGGGAGAATGTAAAAGGCTGTTTTCTGCTGAATGATGATTCACCGTTTATTGTAATAAAGCGTATAGACGGGAAATATGTTCCGTATCTCTACGGTTCGCCATGGAGCGGAAAGACTCCCTGCTATAAAGACGCCTCATATCCTATTGGTGGTATCATAAGGCTTTCGCAGGCACCGTACAATAAGGCATCCCGGCAAAGTGTACTCTCTGCAATAAGGGCGGTTATTCCGTCATTTCCACCTGCATTCAGCTATGACAAAGTACTCCAAGGCAGGGTCTTGGATATTGTCTCCAAACTTTTAGGTTCGGTTGGGGTATATCATCTGGAGTGCCTGCCCAACAAAGCTGCAGTTGATGAGATTATGGGTCAATTGGGAATATAGTAGTATATGGAGTGCAAAAAGACTATATCAAACGAGGAGTTTTTTAAGCATATAACATCTCTTTTGGATGCTGGAGAGGCTGTAAGGCTTAGGGTAAAGGGCTACAGCATGACTCCTGTAATAATAAATGAAAGGGATGATGTTCTGCTTATGCCCGCAAAGGGGGCTGAACTGCATAAAAATGATATTGTTCTTTTTAAAGAACCAAGAACAGGGGCGTATATACTTCACAGAATTGTCGGGAAGCGGAATGAAACCTACATAATTAGAGGAGACGGCAATCCGTTTGGAAAGGAGAGTTGCCATGTTGGTGACATTGCAGGGATTGTTGTAAAGATCTACAGGAACGGCCTTGTGAAATCTGTTGTGAGGAGAGACAGCTTTTTGTGGAATATATGGATTTTCGCCGGCACATTTAGGAGAATCCTTGCAAGGGTATATATAAAGATTATTTCAATTGTTAACATAAACCGCAAACCGAGTGCAGAATAGCAAACTTGTTTGCAAATTATACCCAAGTGCAGCGTTTATTATAGATTTTGAAAACAAAATTTGCATATTTGATAAATAATTCATCGCATTTACAAGCGATACCGTTTGAAATGATTACTCATTTCAGCACCCTGCTTTACAGGTATATAAGATATACAGTTTCAAAGAGCAGACTGCAAATGGTACAAGGAGTGTACTGTGAGCCGAAACGGGAGAAAATTCTTTTTATTTACTCAATAAACACAGTGGCAATGAAAACAATCTTTAAATCGTTGCGTAGCATAATACTCCTTATTATGCTCATGGGGGTTGTCGCACCCTCACTCAAAGCCCAATCTCATTTCAATACAAACGGAGAGCTCCAGCGTCCGTCAACCGATTCATGGAACATGATCAAATATGGCGTACAATGTTAGAAACAGTTTCGCCCTCCGTGTCAATCAACTGCTAATGCCTTCAAGCAGCTTGAAACGGCTGAGTCGTCCCTTTTAGTATGCTTTGCATCCTAACGGTCCTTCAACAGACGCCGTTTCCGTTAAGCTGCTTTCGGCAACCGCTTTCCCGCTGATTGACAGGTCGGTTGCAACTGTTTCTAAAAAGTACCTAAAAGATATAACCTATAAGGAAAAAATATTATGAGAAATAATACAATACAACACAGATATAACAGAGACTGTAGCTGCCGTGGCAGAGACAACAGCCATCTATCAAAATATTTACAAAGGAGATTAAGGCCGGCATTATTGTTTGCAATGCTCATGCTCCTTATGCCACTCCTTTCCTTTGCCGCCGAAACCATAAGGGTGAACATCCCGCGTGTTACAGTGACAATGGCAAGAAGCTACAACTTTACCAGTGCCGCCAACTCTGTATATGTTCCCGTAGAGTTCAACTCCACCATGAGCGCAGACAAGGTGGCAGATTATATTGAGGAGAGCAATGCATTCCTCTTTGACCATTTTGGAGATGATGTGGTGGAGATAAGCGGAGTATCGGATGATTTTGGTACAATCTACTTGGACATCAAACCAAACACAGGGATAAAACGTGTCCTCCTCATCACAAGCACAAGCAGTAACAGCAAGGTCATAACGGTTGTGCAGGCAGGTGACACCCCCGAGCCTGAGCCGGAACCCGAACCTGAGCCTGACGAAAAGTTCAATATCCCCGGCAACTGGAAGATGGTGCGCCACTACACGGACGAGACAGGCAACAACTATGTAACGGACATCACATTCTATGACGGCTTGGGATACCCCTCACAGATAGTAAACGTAGGGGCATCCCCTACAGGGAACAGGAACATCGTTACCCCTATAGTCTATGACAGGATGAGAAGAAGCGACTCAGTACTCTTTCTGCCGTATGCCTCGGCTACTGTCAATACCATAAAGGAGGAGAGTGCACCTCTACAGGGACAAAGCTCTTTCTATGGCTCTCTGTTCGGCACAGGCGAGAGCGGCCATGCCAAGACAAGAAGGGTATATGA
>UQWT01000073.1 GCA_900544815.1 uncultured Bacteroidales bacterium
GTCCTCTGCAATACCTATCATCACATTCAGATACTATCCTTATAAACGCAAGAAGCTGACCTTTTGGGTCAGCTTCTATCTATGATAGAACAGCTTCCATTAAATGATGCACCAATCTCTATTGCCACTTTTGCTGTTTTAAGAATCCCCTTAAATGACGAATTGGACTTAAACGAGATACTGTCTGAAGAGGTTATATTACCGTCTACCTTACCGAATATATCTGCGCTCATGCAGATGATATCTCCTTTTACAGATGCATTTTCTCCCAAGACGAGCTTTCCTTGAGTTGAGATATTCCCCTCAAATGTACCGTCTATCCTAATATCCGATGTGGTGGTAAGGTTACCCTTTATCTCTGTCCCGGTTGAGACTCTGCTTACCTCATTTACTTGAGGTGGTTGTTCATTCTTTGCCATTTAGTTTATTGTTTGTTTCAACTTTCTCTTTATAACACATTAAAAAAACAGTATTCACTCCGTGTCAATCAGCTGCTTATTATAATATGTTATTTCATTATCATTTGGTACAGAAGCATCATTCAGCACTATAAACTCTCAACTATCAACTAAATTAAGGCCAAGGCCAACGCCAAAGCATTCTTAACAATGAACTGCTTCGCCGTGTGCAGCTGCAGCTGCCTCCATTATGGCCTCGCTCATTGTAGGGTGAGGATGTACCGATTTTATAAAATCCTTTGCAGTTGCGCCAAGGTTTCGTGCAACCACTATTCCCGATATCATCTCGGTGGCGTTTGCTCCAACAATATGCGCGCCAAGAATCTTGTCTGTCTGTGCATCAATAATCAATTTCACAAAGCCGTCTCTCTCACCTGCTGCTGTTGCCTTACCGCTGGCCGTAAATGGGAACTTGCCTACTTTGTAATCAATACCTGCAGCTTTGGCCTTCTTCTCTGTCATTCCAACAGAGGCAATCTCAGGTGATGTATAGGTTGCTCCGGGAATATTACCGTAATCGATAGGTTTAACATCCATTCCTGCAATCATCTCCACACAGGCAATAGCCTCCGCAGAAGCCACATGAGCCAATGCAGGGGTAGGAATAACATCTCCAATAGCATAAATGCCGGGAACATTTGTCATATAATTGCCATCAACGAGAATCTTTCCTCTTTCTGTGTTTACGCCAAGTTTCTCCAATCCCAAATTCTCTATATTGGCCTTTACCCCAACAGCAGAGAGCACCTTCTCAACCTTAAGTTCAACCTCCCCCTTTTTGGTGTCTATCTTAAGAGTACAACCATCTCCGGTTGTATCTACAGCCTTTACACCTGCAGAGGTCATAACCTTAACACCCATCTTGCGGAAACTTCTGCTTATCTGCGCAGCAACTTCCTCATCCTCAAGTGGAACAAGCTGATCCATATACTCTATGATATGAACCTCAGATCCCATTGATCTGTAGAAGAAAGCAAACTCACTTCCAATAGCGCCCGAACCTATGATTGCGATACTTGCAGGGATGCTGCTTGGAATGAGAGCATTTTTGTACGAAAGTATCTTCTCCCCATCTATAGGGGCAAACGGAAGAGCATTAGGCCTTGCACCTGTTGCTATTATTATATATTTTGCCTCCACAGTTTCATCTGTTCCATCCTCTTTTTTTACACAAACTGCACCCGGAGCTGTTATCTCTGCATCTCCTTTAATGACGGTAACATTGTTCTTTTTGAAAAGAAACTCAATTCCTTTACTCATCTGAGTAGATACACCACGCTCTCTTTCAACAATCTTTTGTATGTTTGGGGTAACAGTTGCCACTTCGCTCATTTCCAAACCGTAATCCGAAAGATGCTTTGTATAGTTGTAGATTTGAGCGCTTTTTAAAAGAGCTTTTGTTGGAATACACCCCCAGTTAAGGCAAACTCCACCTAATTCTGCACGCTCTACTACAGCTGTATTGAATCCTAATTGCGATGCTCTTATAGCTGCAACATAGCCGCCTGGGCCTGCACCTATTACAACAACATCATATCTGTTTTCCATATAATTGTTACTTGCTTTATTTATTACCAATCTGTATAACCAAATAACGCAAAACATTATTTAATTATATAATAAACTTATTTTAAAATAATTACGACCTCTATATAGAAGTCTCACGCCTCTTACTCCAACCGACCGTGACAGTTTTTGTATTTCTTGCCACTACCGCAAGGACAAGGGTCATTTCTTCCAACCCTCTTCTCCACATGTACAGGAGCCTGTGTCCTTGGCTCTCCCGAGTTTGTTGCAAGCTCAGAACGGCTGGTCTTCAAATTATTCATCTCATCTCTTCTCCTTGGAGCCTCCTCCCTTACCTTAACAGGTTCTTCCGCATCCTGTCTTAGCGGAATCTGGGCACGGACAAGGAATGAGATTACATCCCTGCTTATCTTCTCAAGAACAGTCTTAAACAGGTTGAAGCTCTCAAACTTATAGATCAAAAGAGGATCCTTCTGTTCATATGTGGCATTCTGTACAGACTGCTTAAGGTCGTCCATATCCCTCAAGTGCTCTTTCCAGTACTCGTCTATCATCACAAGTGTTATTGTCTTGGCCAAAGATCTGGTAACCTCCTTACCTGCCGTATCATGAGCCTTTTTAAGGTTAATGATAAGCTGCAGCATCTTATGACCGTCTGTGATTGGAATTGCAATATTCTGATACGTTGCACTCTGAGTTGCATATATCTGCTCTATGATAGGGAGCGACATCTTTATCATGGTCTCCCCTCTTCTTGCTATCACCTCCTTGATTGCCGTCTCTATCTTGTCTGCCAGCTGCTCCGTAGTACAGTCTGCAAAGAATTTCTCATCGAAGTTGGGCTCTATTGAGATCTTGGCAAGCTCTAAAGAGAATCCCGCATAATCAAATTCATCCTTCTTCTGCGCAAGAATATCCGAATAATCTGAGATCATATTCATAAGGTCAACCTCTATTCTCTCACCGTAGAGGGCATTCCTTCTTCTGTTGTAGATAACCTCTCTCTGTGAGTTCATCACATCGTCATACTCCAACAATCTCTTACGTATTCCAAAGTTATTCTCCTCAACCTTGCGTTGCGCTCTCTCTATAGATTTTGAGAGCATTGAATGTTGCAGAACCTCACCCTCTTTCATTCCCATGTGGTCTACAACCTTTGCAATCCTCTCGGAGCCGAACAGCCTCATAAGATTATCCTCAAGAGATACATAGAAGTTAGAAGAACCAGGGTCTCCCTGACGTCCGGCACGACCTCTCAACTGTCTGTCTACACGTCTTGAATCGTGTCTCTCTGTACCTATGATTGCCAAACCTCCCTTCTCCTTAACACCGGGTCCGAGTTTGATATCTGTACCACGTCCTGCCATGTTGGTTGCAATTGTTACTGCACCAGGCTGGCCCGCCTCAGCAACAATCTCAGCCTCTTTTGCATGCTGTTTTGCATTCAGTACATTATGCTTTATACCCCTTAGTTTAAGGATACGGCTCAAAAGTTCCGATATCTCAACGGAGGTTGTACCCACAAGTACCGGCCTACCCTCTTTCTGTAGCTCTATAATCTTCTCTACAACAGCATTGTATTTGTCTTTCTTGGTCTTATAGATAAGATCGTCTCCATCTTTTCTTATTACAGGACGGTTGGTTGGGATGGTAACCACATCCAATTTGTAGATAGACCAGAACTCTCCCGCCTCTGTCTCTGCCGTACCGGTCATACCGGCCAACTTGTGGTACATTCTAAAATAGTTCTGTAGAGTGATGGTCGCAAATGTCTGTGTTGCAGCCTCAACCTTAACATTCTCCTTGGCCTCTATTGCCTGATGCAATCCCTCTGAATATCTTCTTCCTTCAAGAATACGTCCTGTCTGCTCATCAACAATCTTAACCTTGTTGTCCATAACGACATACTCAACATCCTTCTCAAACATTGCATATGCTTTAAGCAACTGGTTAACGGTATGAACGCGCTCGGATTTAAGGGCATAGTCTGTAAGCAGAGCATCTTTTTTAATCAATTTTTCGTCGGGACTCAAATCACTCTTCTCTATCTCTGCCACCTCATTACCCACATCCGGCATTACAAAGAAAGATGGGTCGCTAACCTGTTTAGCAATATACTCGTTACCTTTATCTGTTAGCTCTACAGACCTCTGTTTTTCATCTATTACAAAGTAAAGAGGATCTGTGATTATGTGCATCTGCTTGTTGTTGTCCTGGATATAGATATTCTCTGTATTAAGCATAAGCTGCTTTATTCCGGGCTCGCTCAGGTACTTGATGAGCTGGTTATATTTTGGAAGCGCCTTATATGCTCTGTACAATATTTTTGCTCCTTCTTCTTTGTTTCCTTGCGATATAAGTTTTTTTGCCTCCGCAAGCATCTGTGTAGCCTCACCCTTCTGAAGATTATACAGACGCTCTACCAGCGGTTTGAACTCTGCAAACTGCTGGTCGTCACCTTTTGGAACAGGGCCTGAGATAATGAGAGGTGTTCTCGCATCATCTATCAACACAGAGTCTACCTCATCTACAATGGCATAATGATGTTTCTTCTGCACAAGATCATCCGGGCTTGTTGCCATATTGTCCCTTAGATAGTCAAAACCAAACTCGTTGTTTGTACCAAAGGTTATATTTGAACGGTACGCTTTCTTTCTCCCCTCTGAATTTGGCTGGTGCTTGTCTATACAGTCTACTGTAAGTCCATGGAACTGGTAAAGCGGACCCATCCACTCAGAGTCTCGTTTGGAGAGGTAATCGTTCACTGTAACCACATGAACGCCTTTTCCTGCAAGGGCATTAAGGAATACAGGCAGCGTTGCAACCAATGTCTTACCCTCTCCGGTAGCCATCTCTGCAATCTTTCCCTGATGCAACACTATACCACCAATAAGCTGAACGTCGTAGTGAACCATATCCCATGTTACCATATTTCCGCCTGCCATCCAGCTGTTTTTCCAGATTGCATTGTCACCCTCTATTCTCACATAATCTACCTTAGTGCTTAAATCCCTGTCTGCATCGGTGGCCTTAACCACAATCTCCGCCTTCTCTTTAAATCTTCTTGCGGTTGATTTCATTACAGCAAACGCGTCGGGAAGAACCTCGTTAAGGACCTCTTCTATTTTATCATCTATCTGCTTGGTAAGTTTGTCTACCTCAGTTGCTATTTTCTCCTTCTCCTGAGGATCCATATCTCCAATCTCAAGCTGCTGCCTCAACCCCCTCTTCTTCTCCTCATCTGCAGCAATACGGTCTGCTATAATCTTCTTTATCTCCTGCGCTTTTTCTCTTAGTTGGTCATCTGAATAGGTATCTATGACAGCATATGCCGCCAAGGTCTTATCCAAGATAGGCTTAAGCATTTTATAATCTCTCTCTGCCTTTGAACCAAACAATTTCTTAAGAATACTCGAAAATGATCCCATTATCTATTTTATTTTTTAATTTTTATAATTCAACCCGATTACACTATATTTTGTTTACTCAAACGTACAAATAATTTTTAACTCGCAAATATAATAATATTGTTGGATAAAGTAGTATTTTTGTCCCTCTAACAGCTGCTTAGTAACATGAAAAAATAAGTTGTCTCTAATTAAGAGAATATTTTCTAAAAGAGATATAGACCTAAAAAATTCCTTAAGATGATGCAGGTTATTTTTTGAAGGTTACCTAAAAGCAGGAAGCTGTTTATTTTTTTAAATTATTTTGAAATCAAAATCAAATGATATGGCTATAATAAAAGATTTAAGGGGATTCAGCCCCAAAATAGGCAAAGACTGCTTTTTAGCAGAAAATTGTGTTATAGTTGGCGATGTTACCATTGGCAACGACTGCAGCATCTGGTACAGCACTGTCCTCCGCGGAGATGTTAACACAATAAAGATTGGCGACAGAGTTAATATCCAGGACGGAGCCGTTCTGCATACCCTTTACCAACGTTCTGTATGTGAGATTGGCAATGATGTTTCGGTTGGCCATAACGCCATAATCCACGGTGCCAAGGTTGGCAACAATGTGCTTGTTGGAATGGGGGCTGTTTTAATGGATAATGTTGTAGTTCCCGACAATACAATCATCGCCGCAGGAGCTGTTGTACTTAGCAACAGCGTGCTTGAGCCCGGAATTTATGCCGGTGTGCCGGCAAAAAAGGTTAAGGATGCCTCTGAGACGATTGGGGCTGCCGCCCACAAGAATGCACAAGGGTATCTTATGTACAAAGACTGGTATAAGGATCCTAATTATTACAAAGATACGGAGCTAAAGTAAAAAAAGGGGTGACTGATGAGTTCAGCCACCCCATAAATTTTTGTCAAATAAATTACTCAGCCAAGCTGATAGCACCTACAGGACAAGCGCTGGCACATGTACCACACTCTGTACACATATCAGGGTTGATTGAATAAATATCACCAGAAGAGATTGCTCCAACAGGGCACTCATCTATACATGTTCCGCAAGCTGCGCAATCGTTTGAAATTTTGTAAGCCATGACTCTTATTAAATTTTATTCGTTAAACTCCCGCAAATATAATAAATAGTTCTATACAATGATATAACAATCTTATTACATTTTTCATTCATAAACATACAGCACTATTTATCAATCATTTAGCAAAGGATATAAACAACTCATCACCTGCAAAAAAGGTAGCAGACGCTCATCTGCATCTGCCACCCTTAAGATGTTGGGCATTAGTACCCGAAAATATCCTTTAATGTAAGATAAGTGACCTTACCATATTTCTGTGGATTGAGGCTCTTGAGATCCAAATCGTTCTTGTCTCCAAGAATACCTATATGATATTTCCTGTCCTTTATGGTCTCCTGCTGGAATTTTACAACGTCCCTAAGGGTAAGATTCTGTACCTTTTCAAAGAGTACCTTGTCTGGAGTATCATTAAGATTAAGCTCCTCTGCAGCAAGGAACTCGCTAAAGACAGCAGTCTTATCTACCCTCTTTGTACGCAACTGACTAACAATCTGCTCTTTTGCAATGTCAAATGCTTTCTGAGACTCAGGCATATTGTTTACTATGTCATCAAATGCTGTTGTGGCATCGTGGAGTTTGTCGTTCTGGGTTGCAATAAAGGTCATCATATAGTAGTCTCTATTTATATTTGTAGGAACTGCATAAAGTGCAGATGCACTATATGCCAGACCTCTCGCCTCTCTCAGCTCCTGAAAGACAATCGCATTCATACCTCCACCAAAGTAAGCATTATAGAGCTCAACAACCGGGAGTTTGCCAAGATCATATTTCTCTCCTGTATTTGAGAAACCGAGCATATAGATCTGCTTTGCATCGTAAGGGGCCACAAGCACCTCAGCCTCATTTGTCCTTATGAACGGATAATCTTTCCTCTCTGTTTTTGCCAATGGTGTGTTTACTTTGTACTCTCTATTGATAACCTCTTTAAACTGCTCTTTTGTGAGAGGTCCGTAATACATCATCATCTGCTCTTTGCCAAACAGATCTTTAATCTGAGAGAGAAGGAAGTCCGATGTAAATGATTTAACCTCACTTGGAGATGGAGAGAATATACTTGGATTTACAGGTCCGTATGCTACATAGTCCCTTAAGCAGTTAAAGCATGCGTTCTGATTAAGCTTATTATCATTTAACTGCTTAACAGTGTTTATTTTAAGATTTTCCAAGATATTCTCGTCTGCCTTAACATTCTTTATCTTATCAAGAGCTAACTTGAGTACAGGCTCAAAACTCTCATTAAGTCCCGACAATACCACACCCGCTTTATGTGACCATACCATAGGCCTAAAATAGGTTGCATAATCATACTGCATCTTGTCCATCTCTATTTGAGAAAGCGAATCTGTACCAAGGTAATCAAAGTAGTTGAAAGCCATTTCTAGATATTTATTCTCCAACGAGCCTTCCAAAGCAAGAATCTTAAAGTCAAACAGTTCATTGTTTGTATTCTGTTTGTACAATACCCTTATACCGTTGTCTAAGGTAAATACCTCCATATCCTTGTTAAAGTCTACAAAAACAGGCTCAATAGGCTTAACACTCTTTGCAGACTGCTGTACCTCTGCAAGAAATGCACTGGATGTATCTCTGTTTGTAAGGATAGGGGTAATTTTTGGCTTCTCTATCTTTTTAACAGACTCATCTTTACCCATTCTCTTGTTAATCTGTACATAGTTGTTTGAGAAATGTCTGTTTGCGTATGCAACAATATCCTGCTTGGTAATTTTAGGCAATCGTTCCAACTCTCCGGTAACATTGCTCCAAGGTTTTCCGTATATAAATGCCCTATACATAAGGCCCACTCTAAAGTTATTATTGTCTAGCGACTTCATTAACTGAACTTTTGTATTACGTACAGTGCCCACTATCAACGAATCATCAAAATTACCCTTTTTAACATTCTCCAACTGCTCTAAGAGGAGGTCTCTAAGCTCTTCTAAAGTCTGTCCCTCTTTTGGGATCCCCCCCATTACGAATGTAGAGTAATCTGGCTGTGTGCCGGCATCAGCATAAGCCCCCATAGCCTTCTGTTCCATAGTAATGTTTACATCTATTACTCCTGTTTTACCATTGTACAGTACAGAGGACAATAACTCCAAGGTATCAAGGTTGTTAATGCCGTTATCACCTGGGAAACGCCATCCTAATGTAAGATTCTCTGCTTCAAGTCCATAAACATCCTTTACAATTGGCTCGACAATAGGCTCCTCTGGTACAATCTTAAGCCTCTGCTGCTCAATATTAGGATTTGGCTGCCAGTCTCCAAAATATTTCTCAATGGTTGCAACCATCTCATCCGGGTCAAAATCGCCGGCAACACAGATTGCCACATTGTTTGGAACATACCATTTGTTATAGTAGTTCTTTATATTTGTGATTGACGGATTCTTAAGATGCTCCTGTGAGCCCAATACCGTTTGTGTTCCATACGGATGATGAGGGAAAAGAGAAGCATCCATTGCTTCGTATACCTTTCTGCTATCTGATGTAAGAGACATATTTTTCTCCTCATAGACAGTTTCCAACTCTGTATGGAATCCCCTTATTATGGCATGTTTGAATCTGTCTGCCTGAACTCTTGCCCAATTATCTATCTGGTTAGATGGAATATCCT
>UQWT01000074.1 GCA_900544815.1 uncultured Bacteroidales bacterium
ACTCATCAAAGATGGTAAATTAAAAAAGTCTGCTTTAACTGATTCTGTTATCTACAAAGGTGACGATAACAAGTATTATGAGAGGATAAATGGGCAAATAGTTGAAATTGAGCTTCCTTTTGAATATCCCAATAGCTGGGCTGTATTACGATTGAAAGATATATGTCAACTAATAGACGGTGAAAAGAGAAACGGAAAGGGTATTTGTCTGGATGCAAAATACCTACGTGGAAAATCATCTGCAACCATTGTAGAAAAAGGAAAATTTGTCTATACCGGAGATAACATCATTCTTGTAGATGGTGAAAATTCAGGTGAAGTTTTCACTGTTCCACAAGACGGATATATGGGGAGTACGTTCAAGCAGTTATGGCTTTCTTCGGCTATGTGGAAACCATATATCTTGGCTTCCATCTTGTTCTATAAAGAGGAATTGAGAAATTCAAAAAGAGGTGCGGCAATTCCGCACCTCAACAAGGATTTATTCTACAATCTCCCCATTGGCATTCCATCTTTAGCAGAACAGCAACGTATAGCAGAACGAATAAATGAATTATCGCAGTTGCTCAAATAGTTTTTCTATTTGGGCAACAATGCGATATTGTTCTTTTAGTGGAGGCAGAGGTATTAAGTGCTCAACCAGTTTCACACGAGAAATATTAGGTTGGGCACCACCTTCTCCTTTCTTTATGAAAGAATCTCGGCTTGCCATAAGGAAATAAAATAGATACCAATTATAAATCAAAAAAGGAGTACAACCACAACAAGCTTGATTTGTAGTGAGTTCCTTACCTACGATTGCTAATTTTCCAATAGTAGCACCATACATTGCAATAAGGACATCACCAATTTTATTCATACGTAAAGAGCAATCCAGAAAAGCCTTCTGTGTAACTTTTTCCTCTGTATCATACACTATTCCATTATTTAATTCTCCAGTTTTAAGCCATAGAATGTTGCCATTATAATAACTTGCATTACCTCGTTGTGGAGTTGAGCCAGCACCCCAATCTCCAATTTGCCCCATTCTTACCCAAACCCAATTTTTAGGAATTTCAAAAGGTATCTGTTCCGTTATATCGAAGCATTTTTTACCTACCTGCTCATAATACTTGTTACAGCTTTAACCTTTTCAACAATACGTTGCTGCTCTCTATAGGGTGGAATTGGTACCAAATAGTTTTTGACAGTTGTCGTGGAGAGCTCTTTTTGCTTTGTACTTCCGTCTGATTTGTCTTCAATTACAGATTGAACAGTATCGCTTGCAAAGTAATAGTATAGGTATTGTGATAATACATACGCTTTAAGAGGACGAATAACTGTTACATGACTATCTGCAACTGCAAATTCGTAAGGGTTAAGTGCCGATTGATATATCGCCATACGTCCTAATGTCCCCAAACCCGTTGAGTTCCACATTAAATCTTCATCCTGTAGCAATCGTTCCTCTGCATAAGAAGGGAGACTATTCGGGTCTATAAATTGGGCTTTTTCAATACAAAAGCCAGTCCATTGATTGCATTTTTGTGCTATTACAGGGTATTTCTTGATTGGGGAATATTTAGGAGACTTACCTCTCTGTATATATGAACAAATGTCATCAAGTCTAACCCATATCCATGTGGCTGGGATTTCAAAAGGGATTTCATCATCTATACAGACTATTTCTTTTTCATTCTTCTCCCAATACTTGTTATCGTCACCTTTATAGATGATGGAAGTAGCCAAGACCGACTTCTTTAGCTTGCCCTCATTAACGAGTTTTTGCTTCTCTGCCTTTATCTGTTCAAGCAGTTCTTTGGCTGTTCCTTCCTCTGCAATTTGCGGAACGAGCTTGCCTTGTATAGCTTCTTGCAAAATAGATTTTTTCAAATACTCATTAAGCTCAGTATTCATTTTATCTAAATGTTCTTGTGATTTTGAGTATTTATCTATAACAGGCATTACCAGACCTATCTTGCTTACAATACGTTCTTGCTCTGCTAATGGTGGTATGGGGAATAATTTATTTTCCAAATAACCTACAATTATACGCTGTTGGTTTGCAGTTCCTTTGAATGTCGCTTCATCAATAAAATAAGGTGACTCCAAAAAGTACAAAACGAACCAACGATTTATAGTTTCACCATAGGTGCGCAATATTTTCAACTCTGTTGTTCCAGCTCCTATACCATTGGGCAACCCCTCAAAGATTGCTGATTTCCTGTTTTGGAAACAAGGGGTAATTTTTGCAAATGCAATATCGTTGTCTGCAAAAGCTGTGTAACCAGACTTGATTTCGCCCCATTTCTTCTCGTAATATCTAAATTCAGAGTCGTATCCTGCGGAAATTGCTTCCATAGGAATAAATGCTGCGGAGGTGTTGTCTTCTGCTACGACCTTTGGATTTATTTGAAAAAGAGATGAAACCCTGCACCATTCCCAACCTTGCGGTATCTCAAACGGTATCTCTTCATCAATACATTTCACCTCTCCCGTAGCAAGTATCTTCTCATAATAGGAACTCAATGAATTTGGCAATACCATACATTATTATGATAACGAATTGTTTAACCAATAATGTATCAAACATGAACATTGAAAATTTTGAGACGTATCTTCGTCAAGGGAATATGGCGGAGAACACGATTGCGGCTTACCTCTATGCCGTAAAAGAGTATTATTCCCAACACAAGGAACTGAACAAGCGTAATCTGCTTGTGTATAAAACCTATCTCATTGAGAAATTCAAGCCTAAGACAGTGAATCTCCGTATTCAGGCAATGAACAAGTATCTTGATTGCATGGGAAAATCTCGTTTGAGATTAAAATCCGTCAAAGTGCAGCAGCGCAATTACTTGGAAAATGTAATCAGTAATGCCGACTATACTTTTTTGAAAAACAAACTAAAAAAGGAAGAAAACCAAGAATGGTATTTCGTAGTTCGTTTCCTCGCTGCAACAGGTGCAAGAGTCAGCGAACTAATACAAATGAAGGTGGAGCATGTGCAGATAGGCTATTTCGACATCTACACCAAAGGTGGCAAGATACGCCGTATCTACATTCCGAAAGCTTTACGCAAGGAGGCAACAGAATGGTTAAACAAGGCAAATCGTACCACGGGCTATCTTTTCCTCAATCGCTTCGGTGAACGTATCACTACCAGAGGTATTGCTCAACAGTTGAAAAACTATGCTTCAAAATACGGTTTGAATGAAAAAGTAGTTTACCCTCACTCGTTCCGTCATCGCTTTGCCAAGAATTTCTTGGAGAAGTTCAACGATATTTCTTTGCTTGCCGATCTGATGGGGCATGAAAGCATAGAAACCACTCGCATTTATTTGAGACGCAGTAGTGCCGAACAACAAGAGATTGTTGATAAGGTCATAACTTGGTGAGACATTAGGAAGGGTGGTTCGTCCATCCTTCCTAATTCCGCTAAACACACATCGAATATATTATCCATCCTCCCAATGTCAAACAGAAATATGCATATAATATCCAAAATCCAATAACGGAGATTTTTGCTATCCAGCCATTAAGAGAAAACGAAGTATAAGATTTCGCAAATCTATTAACTTCTTTCCAATGTTTTTCATGAGTAGCTTTCAACTCAGCCATTTGTTTTTCAAATAGGCATTTTTCTTCCTCAATCAATTTGTGGCGATATTCAGCGAGGATGGATTTATCCGTTTTGCTAAGTTTTACAGTTATAACAGTATTCTCTACTTGAATAAAAGTGCGACAAATAGCATTGGCTATATTATCGGACTTTTTTATAGCTGCATTGAGAGTTTGTGTTGATTTTTCAAGGGCTTCCATTGAAGAATCTACACAGGCTTTTATCTGTTCCAATTCTTGAATAGCGGCTTTGATGTCCTCTATCTGATTTGTAAGATTGACAAATTCGGTGTCAAATTCTACACGATTTTCTATTTCACTAATATTGTCATCCTGATTCATGTACTTATTATCCTGCACAGGCAAAGGAGATTGGTCAAATTTACTTTTACGCATAGTGTTGTATGGTTATAAATGAAATGCTATCTGCTTCTGTTACGCTTAATGGGCTTACAGAGCCATTTTGCCATTTTTGCACAACGGATTGCCCAGTTACGTTCATCCTCGTCTTTGTCTTTACCCCATCCACTACCGGGACTGCCACCACCTCCGCATGAAGATGACATAGAAGTGGCTGCATCCAAATATCCGGCAAATAGTAAGGCGGCAACTTTGAATAAATTGGTCTGTTTGACTTCTTCATCAAGGCTTCCAAACTCTTCGTCAAAGACAGACTTAACCATATCTGGTATATCAACCTCGAGTTGTTCTCCATCCACTGTTATGGAATAGTGGTAAATAGAAGGCTTTGATTGTGGCATCACCTCTTTATTATTATGCGCCATCGTTTGAGTACATACTTCCTTTGACTGAATTGCAGTTTGTTTATCAGAAACATGTAATCCCACCCAAGTCGCTTCAATTTTTGATGGCATCAATTTTCGACTTTTACCCAATATCGAGGATTTATAAATAGAGTTCCCTTTTCGTATAGCGTACCCTTTGACCACTTCCTTATCGTCCTTTATCAACTTAATATCGTACCCCTTAGCGTTTAACATTTGGCTATAAGTTTCCCAATCAAATTCTGGCATAGCTTTCAATATTGCGATGCAGTCTTCACTGATTTGCTGAATATTCTCATCACGACGTTGCACGGATTGCACCCAGCCACGTCTCTCATTGATGATGTTGGCAGCATGAACGGCACGTTCACCAATATAATGCGCATCGTTTGTCTTGCCCATATTGTCTATACGGTTAGCTACAATATGCAAGTGAGGGATGCCACTTTTGCTGTCGGTGTGTAACGAAACAACATACTGGCTATTTTTGATATTGGTCGGTTTAAGATGACTATCTGGTTTGCCACATCTTCGGTCAATGCCGTCAAGTACTGCAATAAACTCATCCGCTAAATTCTGCCAATCCGTCATTGTCCATCCTGCCGATTCTTCTTTGGCTGGAGATATTTCAAAGCGCAGTGCGTTCAGCTTTATGGGCCTCGGATTATATCTGTCTTTCATACATTGATGCTGGTGTTGCATCATCCGTGACCACATAGCCAAAGGTTCTATATTTTCTGGCAAGTCATGCACCTTAACGAGCTGGGCTTTATCTTTTTCCATAGAATACTCAATGGCTCTTGCTCCATGAGAAATTGCCTTTCCTTGTGCTATCATAATTTCAAATTTGATTTAGACTGTCTCGTATTTGTCCCCATCGGACAATAAGCCTATTTACTGCCTCTATCCAAGCACGCATATAATTCTCATCTCGGAAATATCGTTTTTTAATCTCATCAGGTTTACCTTTGAGTACATTCTGAATGCGGATAAGGTCGGCTCGTGCATCCGATAAAGAGTTCAATCCTTGTACTTCCTCGTCTGAAAGTCGTTTGTTTGGATGGTGATTTTGCAATAATTTTCGTCCGTAGTTACTAAGTGTCAGTCCACATTCGGCAGCTTTTTCTACTATCATTTCATACTCATTTTCAGTCAGACGAATGTCTATATGACGAGTACGAACACCCTGTTTTCCATTGTTTTGTTGTATATCCATAAGCGTTTATAACTGGAATTTATTAATAAAATGTTCTATCCATTGCGAGCCTGCGAGTAATGCAAGAAGCCTCCAAGACGACAAATGAGTGAAACCATTTTGTCGGACGGTGGTACTTCTTGCATAGAATACCCATTAAAAATGGGGCATTACATACCTTAATGCAAGCATTGTCTTTGTCCGAACTATGCCATTTGTCTGTCAACTTTAAGAGTGGCTATTGTCACCTATATCCATTTGGATAATCAATAGTTTTACTTTCCCCTTAGTTTGGCTTCTCCAAAAACACATCACTAACCGGAATCCACCAGTTCCAAATGCAAGCAGTCAATCAAAGTTTGTAGGTTTGGATTTCGCTTTATCATCTTTTGAAGTATCATCGCAGGTGTTTCAGTCATCAATAAGAAATCCGCAATATCAAGTCCGTTCTTGCGCTGTTCGTCTGTGGCGCATTGTTCCAAACTATCACTCAATACAACTTTAGAACATACGGAAGTGAGTAAAGCCATCTTGGTTTGCCAAACCTCTCTTGCACCCAAATCCGGGCATAGCATAACCGACCGACCTTTCAATACACTTACCACGTCAGACTTGAAGCATCCATGCATTCCACCTGTTGCCAACCATATAAATTCCGGCATATAATGGGTAGCTATCAAAGCGGATTTTTCGCTTTCCACAATAGCAACAGGTTTGGTCGGATTCTCAGATAACAGATGTTCGCCAAACAAACATTGCTTCAAATTGTAGTTTGGGAGATTCAGTTCTGTATGTACCCAACTAACATAACTTCTTGGCTCTTTTGTCCGATGTCCTGTTTCTGCATCATACAACATTATCTTCCCTGTTCGTACATTACCTTGCCAATCAATTTGCCAATAGACAGTAGAACCGCCCCACTTCTTTAATGTGCCAACATGATATAGTTGGAATATCCGAGAAGTCTCATCTTTACCCAACATCCCAGACAGGTAGATGTACAATGGATTCATACCATAGTTAGTAAGAGTACGTTTCATTAGTTCATTGTCAACAAAAGAGGTTGGAGGCAGTAAATTGGGCTTAGGCTTATCGGCTTCAATGAAGTTATCCTTGTTGTAATCCACTACCATTGGGTTATCATGAAAATAATCCGATGGAGTGTAATGGTATTGGCAAGATTGCTCATGGTCACATCTGCCTACATAATCAGGAAAAGTTATTTCTCCTTGGCTATCTATGTACTTGACAAAACATTGTTTCTTTCCACACTTCGGGCATGAAAGTTTTGACCCACGCTTATATTTTTGAAGAGAAAATCTATATTCAGCCATACTTCTTCATTTTGTTATTGCAGTCCGTGCAGTTTGCACTTATTGCAGTTTTGCAGAAATCCTATGTCAGCGCAAAGTGCAAACTGCAACAACTGCAAACTGCAAAAGGTATCGTTTATTGCAGCTTCTCATATTCACCTCGCTTTACTTTCTTGATAACCTTATTCGTAGCAAGGCTAACCAAAGAATACATTACCGACCTTTCCGACAACCCTACTTCTTTTCCGGCTTGAATGGCATCGGCAGTAGTGAAAGTTGCGGAAAGGCAATCAAGCAATTCTCTTTTTTGCGGTTCAACGCTCTCTCGCAACATATATTTCTGAATGTTGGTATAACAGTTCTCAAAGTATTCACTCAATGCAATAGCAGATTTGGTTGAGTCAATATCCACAAAATCCTTGTGTTCTTCACCGCAAGCCCAACGAAGGATTTGCAAGACTAAAGCTAAACGAGCCGTAATCATGGGAGCTTTAATCACTCTGCTATCCACCAATCCATCATCTTGGATTTGATTAACAGCCCGAACTGCATTATTGCGCCAGTTTGTAAAATAGGCTTTGGCTTCCGAAGAAAATTCCAATACATTATGTATGGCTCTGTCATCTTCATTCTCTATAAATGGCAAACTAATTACCTTATTTATAATAGAATCCCACATTGATGAGTATTTACCAAAAGTTGATACGGAAGATTCTTCATCCAGCCCCCAATCTGAAATTTCCTGAGACGATGGATAAACAAAAATTATTCTGTCTATCAGCCCATTGTCTTTATATCCTTTCTCTATCAGTTCGTGCATACGTGTCGTTTGCATCGTGCCGACAATATTTATAAAAGGATGCTCTATATGAATAGGTACAGGGATGCTACATCTTGAAATATCCAATGGTTTTCCGCTAAAGGCTGTCAATAGCTGCTCAATGAGTTGTCCTTTGCTATATTGATTCACGGCATTAAACATTCCCATAATTTCATCCACATATACCACGACACCTCGCTGATTGTCATCCAACGCACGCATTAAAGCTTCCGGTGTAAAATCGGATATGATGGTTCTTCGTAAAATTGGTTTGTCCGGCAATGAAGAGGACTTGTCTTTTTTAGCCTTATTGTTTTCAACCAAGCTATTATAATGCTCCATATCCAATTTAAATTGTTTGATGATTTTGGCATCATGCTTTCGGATAGGACGGAATGCAAAATCCAAAGGTGGGGTTTTGCCCATTCCGGGACGACCTACCAATATCATATAAAGGGCAGGATTACTAATCCATCCACCACGAATACGAATATTGACAGCATTGCCGATAGCGGTTGACACTGCCACCAAAAGAGAAGCCATCATATATTCTATGGAATAATTCTCTTGTCGGGATAGAGCCAATATCATATCTTGAATTTTGGCAGGAAAAGCATCCAAAGGAATCTTGTTTTCAAAGATCCCTTCAAATTCCATTCTGAGCGCATTGCATAAATTGGTTGAATCCATTAGAATTTGGTATTTCTTTTTGACTTTATGAATTGGGCGGCTTCATCTTCCAAGTTTTTATCAGATTTGATTTTGCCGGCATGGAGCCATTCGTCAATTTCCGATTTTAGAAACATGATACGCTTCCCTCTTTTGTGGAATGGGATTAGATGACAACTCGTCCATCCATATACTGTTTGTTCTGCCGGATGGCTAGGAATATACTCACACAACTCTTTTAGGTTCATCCATTGCTCGGTTGGGATATTGAGGTTGGGATAGTTCAGACCGTCAATCTTGGAATCCAATTCATTCAACTTATCCATCATCCACGACATTGCTTTGGGCAAATCTTCAAATGTAATGTTCTTCTCGCTCATATTATTACCTGTTTACTATTTGATTTTTCGGCAAAGTAACAGCGATTTCAAATACTGATTTTATGGTGTAATACATCACATAAAAAGACAGCAACGAAACATAACTATCATAAGGATTACTTGTTGATTATCAATGCAAGTAATGGAGAATATCAGTAGCGGATTTTTATGGTAGTGTTGCCTATCATACTGGAATCATAAGGAAATCACAAGAAATGACCGTAGATAAAAATAAAAAGCCACCCACGTAAAAAATACGCAGATGGCTATATAAATAACCACTAAACAGTAAATAAATTACATCATTTTA
>UQWT01000075.1 GCA_900544815.1 uncultured Bacteroidales bacterium
TTTACAATGCTATTTTCTTTTATTCTATTGTCGATTTTACTTTTCCGATTTTTGACGATACAAAATTACCGATTACAGAGGTAATTCTTGATGATCTGTTTGCAGAATAATTTAAGTAATCTTAAAAAAATAACTTGGTAATCTTTAATTGTCTTTTTGGTCTATATTTCTTTTCTCAAAAATACTGCTAAATCTTTACCAACTTATTTTTAACGCTTACTAAAAAGCTGAGTAAGAAATGGATTTTTTATTCGGCTTTTTTGTTTGCAGTTGTTTTAAGAGAAAAAATTATTTATATTTGGCACTGCAATCCAATGGGTTGTATACATATTAGGCGAAAGTGTTTTCGTTATAGTCTTTTGTAGAAATGTGGAAGTTTCTTAAGACGGAAGATATTACGGATATACTTGCGCTCGTGCATTGGTTATGCTTTGACCCCCTCAAAAGGGTCGATGTGTCACATCGTATAATGCCGAGTGTGGAGTATTATCATTGTTTATCTCCGTCACGGCATCTTCCACAGCCTCTACAAAGATAAACGAGAGAGGCTCCACACTTTTCCTTTTTTTAGATAAACCGCCTTATGGAGCCAAGGTAAGAGGCAAACTTATGAAAAACAGTATTGGTTACAACGCATCAATTGGCTTGCATTCAACAAACCATAGGGTAGCTATACCTATATATGTGGGCAAAGCCTCTTTTTATTTTAGCAAAGCTACAATAAACGCTACACCTCGGCATAATTTGCAAACAAGTTTGCCATTCTGCGCTCGGTTTGCAGTTTATTTTACAATCCAACATCACAGAAGCACAAAATATTCAAAAGAGTTCAACAATATTAATAACTTATAAAACAATTAATTACAATGGAACCAAAATTTTACGAGGCACCTGTTGTGCTACAGTTTGAAATTACTATTGAAAAAGGATTTGCTACCTCTACGGAGCCGATAGGGTCGGATCCTGAACAGGGCTGGGAATAGTGCTCAGAGGACTTCGCTTGGTGCAGTTGCTAACGCAACGCTTTAGCTCACTACGTTCGCGCCTTACGGCTTATTAAAGAGTTGTGCAAGCCTTGCTCTTCATCTTTTTATTGAATCAAAACATAGTTCATGGCAGATACAGAGAGGTTGTAATGCCTTGCATTTTCTCCTCTAATTTAACTTCTGTGACATGAGTGAAAAGTGAATAGCTGTTTTACACGCACAAAAAGCAAAAAACTAATTGACAATAAAAAACAATTAATCTAAATAGTGATGAAAAAACCATTTTTATGCTTCGGTATTTTGGCCGCAGGCGCAATGCTGCTGTTATCCTCTTGCGACAAGAAAGAGAACGGATTGGAAATAAACAGTGCATCTCCTGTTGAATTTATTGCATCTATGCCATCTACCGGCATTGATGCTGTTGACACTAAGACAACTACCACAGACGGTACACGTGTGCTGTGGAGTAATAATGACCACGTTTCCATATTCCGTGGCCGTAATGTTAATGATGAGTATAAAATTAAGGATGGGCAGGGTGGAAAAACAACCACCACTTTTGTTTGGGCTAATGACGGCGAGTTCTCTGCCGGCTCAGAAGACACATTTGATGCAAACATTGCCTACTATCCATACGGCAGTATTGAATATGTTGGTTCCAATGGTAATCACGCTCTTAGCGTTACTATCCCAAATACGCAGAGATACGTAAAAGGCTCTTTTGGAGAAGGCTCTCTACCAATGATTGCAGTAACCTCATCTAAAAGTGACAACAGTTTGGCATTTAAGAATGTATTCGGACTTTTAAAACTGCAGCTTAAGAGTGCAGATGAGACTGTTCCTATTAAAGAGATTGTTATTAAAGGTAATAATAATGAAAAACTTAGCGGTGATGCAACGGTAAACTGCTCTGCTAACGGTGAACCTACCATTAGCTTTAATTCCAATGCCGGCAATAGCATAACATTGGAATGTAACAATACAGCTATAAATGCAACAACAGCAACCGATTTTTGGATTGCATTGCCTCCTGTAACATTTAGTAAAGGAATTACTGTTGAGATAGTCACCTCCGCTGCTCCTGTAGCGAAGAAAACATCCGCACCACTTACAATTACCCGCTCAAAAGTAAAACCAATGGAAGAGGTGGTTATTAAAGTAGATATGAAGGCGGAATTGGATATCCCGGACCCAAACTTTAAGAGAATATTGCTACTACTTTGTGATATGGATGGAGATGGCAGGTTAACTATGAACGATGTAGATGAATGGAATAATTCATCAACGACAGCAAAAGTTCTTGATATAACAGATAAGGGTATCGAATCTTTAAAAGGTATTGAGTATTTTTCAGCTATAAAGTCTCTACGCTGTCCTCACAATGCAATTAGAAATCTTGACTTGAGCAAAAATACAAATATAGAGGAGCTTGATTGTAGCTGGAATTGCCTCATTTCTCTTGATTTGGGTAAAAATACAGCATTAACAAGTTTAATATGCAATAGTAACAACATAGCATTTTTAGACATAAGTAATAGTACGGCCTTGGTAGACTTAAAATGTGACTATAATAAATTAACATCCATTGATGTAAGTAATAATATAAATTTGAAAAAAATAGAGATTAATAACAATCAAATAAAAAACATTGATTTAAGTAAAAATTTAATTCTAAAAGAAATAAATTGCAGTGAGAATAGACTATATAGCCTAGATATTAGCTTGAATACAGCTTTAACAAAGTTATACTGTTCTAGCAATGAAATCAATACTCTTAATATTGTCAATTGTACCAAATTGAAGACGATAGAATGCAATAACAATTTTCTTACATCTATTGATTTTAGCAAAAATGTGGATTTGAGTTGGATTGAATGTAATGACAATTACTTGAGGTCTCTTGATATAAGTTGCTGTCGCATATTAAACGACGAAACGGTTAATGGGCATTTAAGGTGTAGAATGTTAAGCCTTGAGTTTTTGTATCTAAAACGTGGAGCATACATTCAAGGTATTAATGGTGTACGTAGTGCTGATTATATCAGTGACAATACAAAGATTATATATGTAGACTAATCTTTAATATGCAAATAATGATAATACTAATCAGAGGATTGCGGAAATTGTAAAAAGAAGACTGTCAAAGTGAGAATACGTGGATAAGTAAATCCACGCTATAAAAAGAAAAATATTAATTGATAAACAAATAATTAAAGTTATGGAAGCTCTTAATAATGATAAACTTATTGTAAAATGTGGTAATACTAAAGATGCATTAAGAGATATTGCCAAGAAAATCAATTTCCAATATGATGAAAACTGGAATACACGGACCTTCGGGTCAAAAATAATTGCATCGCTGGGTGGTAAAGAGGGTGGCTTTGTCATTAAAGATGAATATATTGTGTTTAAACATCAAAGTGGCAGAATCTCTGTTTTTAAGGTTAGCACTAATTGTAACAACTATCATCCCTTCATAAGTAGCCTCTCATATAAGAGATTGAAAATAATTGAGGTTATGTTATGTATAGATCAAAAACTAACACAAGAAGAGAAGCTTATTGAATCAAATAAGGTGAAAGATGACATATCATCATACTCAGCAGACAGATGGGTTATACATAATATATTTAAAAGCTCAAAAACTCCTAAAAGCTTAGAAACTCCTAAAAGCTCAAAAACTCCTTTAAACTATCATGATATATTGCTTCAATTAAGAGTAATAGACGCAATGTACTCAACAAATATGTCGCGCAGATATTATGGGATAGAGGAATTGGCTTCCACCATATTGAAATTTAAGAGCTATGAGGAGTTGGCTAAAGAATTACACTTATATCTTGAAACCATTTCAAAGAATGATCCAAACGCGGTAAAAGAAAAAAGAATAGAAGACATGTTCAATAAACCATACGGTATTCATAAGAACTGCTTGTCAGCAGGCGTTGCAACATCATTAGTGTCAAAATATTCTTACTTCGCGCTAATGATGTGCAGTGACAAATACCCTAATGGCTTTCCAATATATGATTCATTGGCTAAAACGATGCTCCCTGTTGTATGTAAATATTTAGGTGTAAAGTGTGCCTGGAAAGGCAATGGACAAAATTTAGATATAGATACCTTCCTAAAGCAAGTTACAGCGTTAAAGGACTGCCTGTGTATTAGTAGCAACATATTCAACCGCCAGCTATATGATATATTGGATGCTTATTTATGGACTATGGGTAAGATAAACGGTGGTAACTTTTCTCTAATAATGAGCAGGAAAGACTACGAAATATTTATCAAAAATTTAGGTCTTGACGTAGATAATCAACAAAATGACAACGATGATACAGAAAAGTTTAATAAAGCTGTTTTAGACGGATGTAAGGTAAAGATCTCTAAAGGAGAATCACCGTTTAAGGGATGTGACGAAGAGGATTTCTTTGATACGTTGTTAGAACACTTAGAGGAAATAACTCCTGCTAAGCAATAATTTTTATAGTTGTAACGTGAGTGAAAAACAATTAATCTAATCATTTTATGAAACCGAGCATGAAAATCTTTGAAATTAATTCGTCCAAGTTTTGATATCAAAGATTTTCATCGTGAGAGAGAACGATAGTGAACGGCTATCAGACTCTCATAAATTTTCAATTATTATTTTGAAATTTAAAAATTTGATAGTATGAAAACTAAATTTTTAAGGCTGGGAGTTTTAGCAGCAGGCGCAATATTGCTACTATCTTCTTGTAATAAAAAGGAGGATGGGTTGGAAATAGACAATGCATCTCCTATTGAATTTATTGCCTCTGTGCCATCAGTTGGCATTGACGCTGTTGATACTAAGACAACTACTATAGACGGCACGCGTGTGTTGTGGTGTAACAGTGACCATATATCTATATTTCGGGGGCGGAATGTAAATGAAGAGTATAAGGTAAAGGATGGATTTAGTGGGAAAACCACAACTACCTTTGTTAAGGCAAATGATGATGAATTTTCGGGTGGATCCGGAGATCCTTTTGAAGCAAATATAGCCTACTATCCATACAGTAATATTGATTATGTTGGTTCCAATGGCAGCCATGCTCTTAGTGTAAATATTCCAAGTACGCAAACATACGCTAAAGGTTCTTTTGGAGAAGGTTCTCTTCCAATGGTAGCCGTGACTTCTTCCAAGAGCGATAATGCTTTGAATTTTAAGAATGTGTTTGGGTTCCTTAAACTGCAGTTAAAGAGTGCAGATGAAATAGTATCAATTAAACAGATTATCATTAATGGTAATAATGATGAAAAACTTAGTGGAACAGCTACAATAAATTGCTCTGCAGAGGGTATGCCTACAATTGAGTTTGGCGAGAATGCCGGCAACAGCATAACATTAGAGTGTAACAACACTGCTATAAATGCAACAACAGCCACAGATTTTTGGATTGCCTTGTCACCTGTTACATTTAGCAAAGGCATAACTGTTGAGATTGTCACATCTGCAGCGCCTATAGAAAAGAAGACATCTGCACCACTTACCATTACCCGCTCAAAAGTAAAACCAATGGAGGAATTGGTTATTAAAGTAGATATAGAGGCAGAATTGAATATCCCGGATCCACGCTTTAAGAAATATCTTCTTGAAACCTGCGATATGGATAACGATGGAAGATTGACACTTTTAGATGCAGAGGAGTGGAATAAGGACAAATATCTAGGAAAAGAGTTTTCTTTAATTAAAATGGATATCAGATCTTTAAAGGGAATAGAGTATTTTACTGCTTTGAAAAGTTTAAAATGCGATGAAAATTATCTCACCTCCCTTGATATAAGCAATAACACGGCTTTGGAAATATTGAGCTGCTATGCCAATAAGCTCACCTCCCTTGATGTAAGCAAAAACACGGCTTTGGAAATATTGAGCTGCTATGCCAATAAGCTCACCTCCCTTGATGTAAGCAAAAACACGGCTTTGGAAACATTGAACTGCTTTAATAATCAACTCACTTCCCTTGATTTGAGTAAAAACACGGCTTTGGAAATATTGGACTGCTTTGGTAATCAACTCACTTCTCTTGATGTTAGGAATAACACGGCTTTGACAGAGTTGAACTGCAGTAGAAATCAACTCACCTCCCTTGATGTAAGCAAGAACACTGCTTTGACAGAGTTGAACTGCAGTAGAAATCAACTCACCTCCCTTGATGTAAGCAAGAACACTGCTTTGACAGAGTTGTACTGCAGTGAAAATCAACTCACAGCTCTTGATATAAGCAATAACACGGCTTTGACATGGTTGGACTGCGGTGACAATCAGCTCACTTCTCTTGATGTTAGGAATAACACGGCTTTGACATGGTTGTACTGCTTTGGTAATCAACTCACCTCCCTTGATGTAAGCAAGAACACTGCTTTGATACATTTGGACTGCGGTGACAATCAGCTCACTTCCCTTGATGTAAGCAAGAATAATGCTTTGAGAGGGTTGTACTGTAATATGCCATCTCTTAAAGCATTGTACTTAAAGAAAGGGCAGCAGATAGATGGCATTACTTACAATCGTTCATTTAAATACATCAACAACAATACAGAAATTAACCCTATTGAGATCAAACAGGTTAAGGATAATGAGCTTGTAGACCTTGTAAACGGTAATGCAGATGAGAAAGACTTTGCTGTTAACTATGATATTTACTTCATGGGTAAATTGATGGTTAAAGGTGGTGTTGCCATGACTGGTGATGAGACTGTTGACGGTGTAGCTAATACCATTAAAGCTGCTGATTACGTTGATGTCACAAATGCTAAATATGGTGCATTCTTTGAACTCGTAAATTCAGATCTTATTATTTACAGAGATGTTACAAAGGTTAGCATAGACGCTAAAGACGGTAAGTTCCAGTGGAGGAACGCAGGTACAAAACTTCAGACTCCTGTAGTAGCTGCTTATGTTACTTACACATTCAAGACTTCATTATCTGAGGCTACTGTTAAGTCAAACATTATAGTTATACCTGAAGAGTAATTTATACTTCTATATAACTAAGCTTTGGCATTAGCGTTAGCTTTGGCTATATTTTTACCTCTATATAACAGGTTGTAGTTAATTGAAAAATCAACTTTGTTATGTTTTAATCATTTGATGTGAAACATCATTTGGTACTATAAAATACGATAGAAGGTGGCCGGTGTTTCCGGCCGCTTTTTTTATGCCCACTTCACAACTTCTCCGGCAGATGTTTTAAGGTTGTTCTCGCCATTATAGATTGCGAAGCATTGTTTGGGATTAGCACCGGACAGCTTAGCCCATTTGCTGATTCCTTTGAAGAAATCAGACGAATACGTTGCTCCGGATTTTATTTCGTAAGCGTATTGTATACTTCCAATGTATTGCAACAAATCTACCTCATTGCCGGTGCTGTCACGCCAGAATGTGAGATTGGGTTCTTCCCCTTTGTTATAGGCCTTTTTTACAAATTCGTTGATTACGAGGTTCTCAAACAGACCTCCACGCAGAAAGTGTGTTGATACCTGTTCTGATGTGCGTATATCCAACAATGAGCAGGCTAACCCTGTATCGTAAAAATATAGTTTGGGAGTCTTGACCAACCGCTTTGCATAATTGTTATGATCCGGTTTCAACAGGTAGCAAATATAGCTTGCTTCCAATACGGAGATCCATGCGGAAACAGTTGAAACGGCTACTCCACATTCATTAGCTAACGATGAAAGGTTGAGTAACTGCCCTATACGTCCGGCGCATAATTTAATGAAACGGATGAACCTACTCAAATCACCAATATTTTTCATTAATCTGACATCTCGTTCCACATAGGTTTGAATATAGAACGGATAGTAGTCCGATGGTGCTATATCCTTGTCATACAAACGCGGATAGCTGCCATTGAAAATCTCCTTATCTACAGATTCCGGCAATATTCCGCTTTGTTGCATTTCCGTGTGTGAAAATGGTAACAGTTTTAGAATGGCGGTTCGTCCGGCCAACGATTGGTTGATGTTTTCCATCAATAGGAAGTTGTGTGAACCGGCAAGCAGGTACATGCCTTCACGCCCCTCTTTATCTGTATGTGTCTGAATATAGGAGAATAAAGTTGGAACTCGTTGCGCTTCATCAATAATAGTTTTGTCCGAATAGGTTGAAAGAAATCCTCTTGGATCATCTGTTGCAAACAGGCGTATATCCGGATCTTCGAGTGATACATATTTGTAATTCGGGAATGTGTGACGTAGCAGAGTAGATTTACCGGATTGTCGCGGACCGGTAAGGGTGACTACAGGATATTTCTTTGCTAACTCTAACAATTTGATTTGTAATGCCCTTTCAATCATGATTAATTATTTTTTGCAAATTTACGATTAAAAACTAAATCTGCAAAAATGTTGATTTGCGTTGCCCGTGAAATGAAAAAAATAGCGTTTCACGGGCAATTTTACGTCTTATGTTTGCCCGCGAAAGATAATTTTCTTAAATTGCGGACAAATAACAAAATTAAAAGTTTATAGTTTGACCTTCCCTGATTTTGGTTGACACTTTTAGAGCGGATTAACTAATATGGTTTACACTATCACTGACTGGGTTT
>UQWT01000076.1 GCA_900544815.1 uncultured Bacteroidales bacterium
TGGATACCTCACGCCAAACGAAAAATTTAAACAAATTATTAATCAGAATTCTGTTGCATTTGCAAGTTGAATTCAGCTTATTTACTTTTATCACCTATTGATTCATGGAGAAAAAGGGTAGACTACTTAATATGGAAAGGAAAAATATTGCGCTTATTTATGGAGGGAACTCATTGGAGGCGGAGATCTCCATCAAAAGCGGAAAAAATGTGGCAGATAATTTAGACAGAGACAGATATAATATATATGAGGTTCTTCTCAGAGGGGAGAGCTGGAGAGTAATAAACCCAAATGGGGAGATTGTTCCCGGGGGCTTTGCCGAGGAGCTGCTGAACGGTGAGATAGAGATAGAAAAAGGGTACGTTAATGTAGATGAGACATCTGTAAATGCAAACAACTCCGGAGCGCACGGACGCATTAAAATAGAGGATATGCAAAAACTTCCCGGAACGGAGATAGACAAGACAGATTTCTCATTTACGTTTGGAGGGGTAAAGACCAGGTTCGATTATGCCTTTATAATGATACACGGTAACCCCGGGGAGAACGGTGTGTTGCAGGGATATTTGGAGATGATGGATATTCCTTTCAATACCTGCTCATCATTTGTCTCTACGATAACCTTTGACAAACACTCTTGCAAACGGTTCTTGGATTTTTCGGGAGTAAACTTGGCGAAAGATAGATTCATTAGAAAAGAGGATTTCTGCTTTGCAGATTGCGATTCCATCATAGAGAAATTGGGCCTCCCGCTGTTTGTAAAACCGTCCGACGGCGGAAGTAGTTTTGGTGTCACCAAGGTAAAGAGACCCAATGAATTAGCAGAGGCAATCAAGATGGCTTTTGAGGTCAGCTCCTCTGTGCTCGTTGAGGAGTGCATTAAAGGCAGAGAGGTTACCAACGGTATCTATACCGTTAATGGTAAAATAGTTAATCTTCCTGTTACAGAGATTGTTACAGATAGAGAGTTCTTTGATTATGAGGCCAAATACCTTGGTCAAAGCCGTGAGATATGCCCTGCTCCGTTGGGTGATGAACTTACACGCAGAGTGCAGAGGACGTCTGAGAAGATATACGGATACCTTGGCTGCAAAGGGCTTGTGAGGATGGATTACTTTATTAGAGATGACGAGATCTATTTTCTTGAACTTAACACAGTTCCCGGGATGACTGCCATGAGCCTTGTGCCTGCTCAGGTAAGGGCGGCGGGAATTACAATGAAGGAACTTTTTAACTCTCTCATAGCGGAGAGCATTTAATAGATATTTGGGCGGAATATGACGCATAAACAGTTCGTATCGCTTGGAAAAGAGCTGCTTACACCGCTATATGGGGAGCGTGAGGCAGACGCCCTTGTACGCGCACTCCTGCAGGAGGTGGCAGGCCTTGGTGTCTATGATTATATTATGTATCCAAACAAAGAGCTTGCCCTCTCTGCTCTGCTCGTGGAACATTTACAGCGGCTTAAAGCCGGCGAACCGCTACAATATATTTTGGGATATGCTCTATTTTGCGATCATAAATTCATGGTTACAGAAGATACTCTTATCCCAAGGCCCGAAACAGAGTATTTGGTGAATCTTATTGCCGGTAAACAGAGAGAGAAGAATCTATTGTCGGGAAGCGGAGAGTCAGATAATACCTTAAAGATATTGGACCTTTGTACAGGTAGCGGTTGTATTGCGTGGTCTCTTGCCTCAATGATTTCAAACAGCGTGGTTTGGGGGTGTGATATCTCTGAAGCGGCTTTGGCGGTGGCGCAGAGGCAGGGGAAAGAGGAATTTGCCGGGAAGCTGAAAAATATACCGGAATTCTTTAAGGCAGACCTGCTTTCTAACGGGGCATTGGGGGTGATTGAATCTGCAATGGGTTTTAGCGAAAGGGAGAATGGCAAAGATGACAACGGGTTGGATATTATGGTGAGCAACCCTCCATACGTGCTTGAGGAGGAGATGGTTTTCATGCAGCGGAATGTGCTGGAGTATGAGCCGCATTTGGCCCTTTTTGTGGACAACGGTACTCCGTTGCTCTTTTATGACAAAATTGTTACGTTGGGAACACATCTGTTGAGGCCTGGCGGAGAGCTGTGGTTTGAGACTAATGAACGGTTTGCAGATGAGGTAGTTAGTCTTATGAATGATTGTAGTTTTGCCAGATGCGAGGCAATGGAGGATCTCAACGGAAAGAAAAGATTTGTGCATGGAACTTGGTAAAAAAGAAATTAATTTCCAACTTTGCCTGTGGAAATAAAGGAATAGAAGATGTTATTTAGTGCAATGGTAAATAGATTTTGGTGGTGGCGCAAAGTGTTATCTTTGTGAGTCTCCACTTTTTCTATTATCATTAACTATAGTATATACAGTTTACCGGAGCTCGCAACAGTTCCGGTTTTTTTGTGCTTTAAATTATGCCGCTCTTGGTTCTGTTGTGCTCCACTATATTAATTCTAAAACATTTTTAGAGATTTAAATATAAAGGTTATGAAGACAACAAAAAAAATTTCTCTGCCCGAGAGCGAGATCCCAAAGCAATGGTATAACATTTTGGCAGATATGCCACAGCAGCCTCAGCCGCTACTTAATCCTTCAACCCGCCAACCGATAGAAAGGGAGGAGATGTACGGCCTGTTTGCAAAAGAGCTTGTGGAACAGGAGTTTACAAAAGATAAATTTGTAGATATCCCTAATGAGGTTGAGACCCTTTACAAGATATACCGCCCAACCCCATTGGTTAGGGCAAGCGGGTTGGAGAAGGCGCTCGATACCCCGGCAAAGATCTATTTTAAGAATGAGAGCGTGAGTCCTGTTGGATCGCACAAATTGAATACAGCCATAGCACAGGCGTACTATAATAAGATAGAGGGGATAAAGCATCTTACAACTGAGACAGGTGCAGGGCAGTGGGGAAGTGCAATAAGTATAGCCGCACAGCATTTTGGGTTGGATGTAAATGTCTTTATGGTAAAGAACAGCTACCTTAACAAGCCGTACAGAAAGATAGTGATGAGCATATACGGCGGTATAGTTCATGCGTCACCGTCTAATGTAACCGAGTTTGGCAGAAAGGTATTGGCAGAGAATCCAGATTGCGGCGGCTCCCTTGGAATGGCTATTTCGGAGGCTGTTGAGATGGCGGTAAAGACACCCAATTGCAGATATGTGTTGGGTAGTGTACTTAATCACGTGCTTTTGCACCAGACAGTTATTGGCTTAGAGGCTGAGAAGCAGATGGAGATTGCAGGTGATTATCCCGATAAAGTCATTGCCTGTTTTGGCGGCGGTTCTAACTTTGGCGGCATTACTTTTCCGTTTTTGAGACGTGTGTTGGAGGATGAGAAGAGATACGGCAAAGGTTCTGCATCTGTAAGGAAGACAAAGTTCATTGCCGCTGAACCTGCTGCTTGTCCAAAGCTAACATGCGGAAAGATGGAGTACGATTTTGGCGATACGGCCGGTATGACACCTCTTATTCCAATGTATACTTTGGGACATGATTTCCAGCCGAGCCAGATTCATGCTGCAGGTTTGCGATACCACGGCGGCGGACAGATTGTAAGCAAATTAAAGGAGATGGGGTATATAAACTCCTGTGCCATTGGGCAGGATGAGACATTCCGCTCCGGAATACTGTTTGCCCGTGCAGAGGGTATCATACCTGCACCCGAAAGCTGTCACGCCATTGCCCAAACCATAAGAGAGGCTCTAAAAGCCAAAGAGGCAGGACGTAGTGAGGTTATACTGTTTAATCTTAGCGGACACGGACTTATAGACCTTCCTGCATACGAGGCCTATTTGAAGAGGTAGCGGACTAAGCCTGCAATAGTTTGAATCTTTATCACCTCAATGGTGCGTTCTTTTGCGTTGTCATCCAATTTGCCGGGGTTGTTAAAAGCAGAGACAAAAATTTTGTTAAAGCCAAGCTTTTCTGCCTCGGCAATTCTTTTCTCTATCTGCCCCACAGGACGAACCTCACCGCTAAGGCCGATCTCACCGGCAAAAGCGGTCCTGCCGGAGATGTTAACATCAAAATTAGATGAGAGGATGGCAGTTACAATGGCAAGATCACAGGCAGGATCAGACACCTTCAGCCCGCCGGCAATATTTAGAAATACATCTTTTTGAGCCAGCTTAAAACCTGCACGTTTTTCAAGCACTGCAAGGAGCATATTAAGCCTGCGGACATCAAACCCTGTAGTGGAACGTTGCGGGGTGCCGTATGCTGCGCTGCTTACAAGAGCTTGTATCTCAATGAGAAATGGTCTGCCACCATCTAACATTGCCGCCACTGCAGTTCCGCTAAGATTGTCTCCGTGCATTGGTATGAACAGCTCTGAAGGGTTGAGTATCTCCTCTAAACCGTGTCCCGTCATCTGGTACACCGCAAGTTCTGCTGTTGAGCCAAACCTGTTCTTTATGCTGCGGAGTATCCTGTACGAATGCCTTGTATCCCCCTCAAACTGCAGCACTACATCTACTATATGCTCTAAAACCTTTGGTCCTGCTATTGTACCGTCTTTGGTTATATGCCCAATAAGGATAACAGGAATATTGGTATCTTTGGCAAATCTTAATAACGAAGCAGCGCACTCCCTTACCTGAGACACAGAGCCTGCAGAGGAATCTATGTTCTGTGAATAGATTGTCTGAATGGAATCAATAATTATTACGTGAGGAAGGATATCCGAGGCATGGTTAAGGATATTCTCAAGCAGAGTCTCCGGGTAGACAATGCAGTTCTCATGTGCCACACCAATGCGGTCTGCCCTTAGTTTTATCTGCCTTGCACTCTCCTCTCCTGAAACATAGAGCGTTCTAAGAGAATGGTTTGCAAGTGGAATCTGTAATGAAAGGGTGGATTTGCCAATTCCGGGCTCTCCGGCTATGAGCACCATGGAACCCTTTACCATCCCCCCACCAAGCACCCTGTCCAACTCACCCAAACTGAGCACCAATCTGCTCTCGTCTGTAGATTGTATATTGGTAAGTGGTTGCGGAATACTTTGGGAATTGTCTAACAGCCCTCTCTGTTTAACTGAATATGCCTTCTGCGGTTCTTTGGTCACAATCTCCTCTACCATAGTATTCCACTCTCCACATGCCGGGCATTTGCCCATCCATTTAGGACTCTCCGCACCACAATTGGTGCAAAACCAAGCTTTTTTAATCTTTGCCATAACTGTTCTTAAACGCGTTGTATATTCTTTTGCAAAGATAGTTGACAGTTGTGCCAAAACTGTACACTTGGCTCAGAAATTACAGGAAAGCAAAAAAGATGTTTTCAAATAGCATTACTTTGTATCTTATAATTAACTATATTTGTAAAAAACTAATATTTACCCTATGAGATACTTATCTTTAAAGAGGCTGTTTTGTGTAACAGCCGTTTTGTGTGTGGCTATTATGCCATCTTATGCTAATGTGCATAATGAATTTAAACAGGCAGATGGTAAAACTATTAATGCACAGCAGTTGGCAGACAGCCTTAACAGTTATGCAAAACAGGTTTTGGAAAAATGGCAACTGCCGGGTATGGCTGTTGCTATATCTGTAAATGATTCTGTTATTCTTTGTAAAGGTTACGGTGTTAAAGAACTTGCCCCTGCAGACGGGATTGGTTTTAGAGGTCTGAAAGCCTCTAAAGAGATTGCATCTGGGGGTGTACCTGCTGTTGCAAATATCTCTGGGGAGCCTATAGATTCTAAAACTCTGTTCCAGATAGGTTCGGTTTCAAAGTCATTTACAGCTACCGTGATGGGGCAACTTGTAGATGAGGGATTGGTTAAATGGGAAGATACGGTAAAGAATATTCTCCCAGATTTTAAAATGTATGATCCTTGGGTAACGGAGAATGCTCAGGTTAAGGATATAATGACTCACCGCCTTGGCCTTTTGGAGCAGGCCGGTACATATTTCCCTAACCTTGGCTATAGTAGAGATGATATATACAAGATGATTGGACTTATTAAGCCTGCATATAGCTTTAGAGGTGATTATCAGTATAATAATATAACATTTGTTATAGCAGAGAAGATAATAGAGAAGGTTACAGGCAAGAGCTGGGAACAGAATGTTAAAGAGAGAATCTTTATTCCGGCAGGGATGAAGAGTTCCGGCCTTAATGCAGAGGGTTACTCATCTGCAACCAATGTCGCAACGCCTCATGACTACTCTTTTACGCAACCACAGCGTGTGGCAACAATGTTTGACACATACGTACCGTATTCAGCGGAAGAGCCTAAGATTGTAACACTGCCCCTATATGGAGATGAACAGGCTCTTTATTGGCTTACAGGTGTGGGCCCTGCAGGAAGTGTGAGCTCCAATGTTGAGGATATGATCCGTTATGCTATGATGCACATGAACAACGGTTTTATTGTAGATGGAAAGGATACTACCAAAGTTATGTCTGAAAAGGCAATGCGGTCTATTCATAAAGGTATTACAATCACCTCTCAGGCGGATAACAGAACAACCCTTTATGCACAGTGCTGGTTCGTTGAGCAGAACAACAGATACAGGTTATATTTCCATACCGGAACAACATGGGGTATGACCGCCCTCTGTTTCTTTGTACCTCAATACAAGCTTTGCGGTGTTGTCCTTGTAAACTCTGAGGCAGGGGCAAATCCAAGATATGCCATAATGAACAGGACAATAGATTTGGTTTCCGGTGCGCCTTATGATGATTATAACAGCCGCTATTTCAATTCATGGTTGGAGAACAGCAAGAAGAATTTTGCAGAGGCTAATGCGAAAATAGAGAAGCAGCAGAAAGAGATGATTGCTCTTAATAATCCAAAGGGTAAAAAGGTTAAAAAGAGTAAGAAAGATGCTCTACCTCTCTTTGTCCAGCAGTTCAATCCTGCAACAGATGGTGTTAAGTATGTTGGCAAATATGTAAAGGATGAGCTGTTTGGAAACGCAGAGATTACCTTGGAGAATGGCGAACTTTATATTGCCATAGGCAAAAACGGTTATAAGAATATCCTAAAACATGTTAAAGATAATAGGTTTGAATTCCGTAGCGACGGCCACGGTTTCCCTGTTAACTTTACAGTTGATGAGGCAGGTAATGTTAAGGAGTTGGAGGTGGAGTTTAATTATAATGAGGAGAAAGACTTTGGTACCTGGTCAAAACTTAATAATTAAAGACAAAGGAGCGTTAGCGTTGGCCTTAATTTAGTTGAAAGTGTATAGAGAAAGGCTTTGGCTTTGGCACTTTTTAATGTAAAGAGTGTAAGGAGAGTAGAGAAAGTAAAGAATGTTAAAAATTAAAATAATATAATAATGAGAAGATTTTTGGTTTTGGCGCTTGCTGTTGCGGCTGTTGTTTTTGGTCCGGCAGAGTTGAATGCGCAAAAGAATAAAAAAGCTGCAGTTGCAATAGAGCAGCGTATGCCTGTGATAGGGGTGTCTGCAAAGGCTGCAGATGGCGGTGGTTCTACCAATATGACCTATATAAATGCTGTAAGAAGGGCAGGAGGTGTTCCGCTGATTATTCCTATGACAGGGGATAGCCTGCAGATAGCAGCCGTGCTTGATGTTGTGGATGCCGTTATTGCTGTAGGTGGGGAGGATTTTGATCCTCAACTATATGGTGAACAGCCTGTAAGGGCACTTGGAGAGGTTGTACCTGCAAGAGATGTTTTTGATCTTATGCTCATTAGAATGGCTGTTAGAAGCGGTAAGCCGTTATTGGGTATATGCCGTGGAGAACAGGGCCTTAATGTAGCCATGGGTGGTACGCTGTACCAGGATATACCGTCTCAGAAGAAAGACAGTTTTGTAAAGCACAGTCAAAAGGCTCCCGGAACATACGGAACTCACAGGATAGATATAGACCCTGAGTCAAATCTCTGCAAAATGCTTGGTGGAAGAACCTCCGTTAATGTAAATTCATTCCACCATCAGGCTGTTAAAGATATTGCTCCGGGCTTTAAGGTTGTGGCAACATCTGAGGATGGCGTTGTTGAGGCCATTGAGATGATAGGTAACAATAAAGTGTTTGGAACTCAGTTTCATCCGGAGATCCCTACTGCTGCAGGCAGTGATGAATTTTTGGGAATATTCAAATATTTTGTTGAATTGGCCAAAGAAGCTGAATAAAACAATAGCTATTATAACATTATAAAAGAAGCTGACCCAAAAGGTCAGCTTCTTGCGTTTATAAGGATAGTATCTGAATGTGATGATAGGTATTGCAGAG
>UQWT01000077.1 GCA_900544815.1 uncultured Bacteroidales bacterium
TTTGTATTGCTTTTTGAAGCTGCCGCAACACTGGCGGGCTAGCCCGCCAGTGTTGCACTTCTATCTTGAATCTTTATTCGATGCAATTGACAATGCTGTTTGCAATGCTGTTCAATGCATACTCACTGCTAAAGAGCTAATATGTTCTTTTGATGCCTCAATTTTGAACAGATCTGTGGAAAAATTGTTGTGTTGTTACACAAAGTCTACATAATTCCACAGTTTTCCACACCCGCGTAAATTATAAATTATCTGTTAAACACCTGTTATTTAATAACTTACCACCAACTTGCATAATTGGCTTACGGTTTGAAATACTCTATTACAGAAGTAATAATGCATTGGTTAGTAAACAACAAGAGGGTGGCTGTAGCCTTTGGGTCACCCTCTTTGAAAAAGAAAATTAACAACATAAAACATAATACGATGAAAAGAAATTTATTTTTAGGATTGGCAGTTGCTTTAGCATGTTTTGTAACTGTATCTTGTGTTGAAAGTTCTGGTAAATACAAAGCTCTTGTGGCACAGAGAGACTCTCTGTTAAGCGAATCTGCAAGGTTAGAGGCAGATTACAATGAGACAATGGATATTCTTAATGATGTTGAGAACGGTTTTGCATCAATAAGAGAGAAAGAGGGTATGGTTAGAAACGACCTTTCCAATGTTGAGGGTAAATCTGCATCAAAGAAGCAGCAGGTAGCCGGAGATGTGGCTCAGATTAAGGAACTTATTGAGCAGAACAAAGCTAAAATCGCTCAATTGGAGGCTCGCCTTAGAAAAAGCGGAAAGGATAACAAAACTTTGAAAGCAACAATTGAGAGACTGCAAAAAGAGCTTGATGAAAAATCTGAATTGGTTGCTGCTCTTTCAGATGAATTGGCTAAGAAGAATATAAAGATAGATGAGCTTACAGGTACTGTAAACAAACTCAACACAGACCTATCTGAGATGAGTGAGACATCCAAGAAGCAGATGGAAACAATACAGGCTCAGGATGAAGATCTTAATAAAGTATGGTACTGCGTGGCAAACCAGAAAACTCTTAAAGAGGCAGGTATTGTAACTAAAAACGGTCTGTTTGGCAAGAAGAAACTTATGGATGGTGATTTTGACTCCAAACTGTTTGTCAAGGCAGACAAGAGGGAACTTAAGTCTATCCCTACTGGAAGAAAGAGCATAAAGATTCTGTCATCACATCCTTCGGACAGTTACACATTGGTAAAGGAGGATGACCAGACAATAACAATTAGTATTACTTCACCAGAGAGGTTCTGGAGCGTTAGCAACTACTTGGTAGTTAGAGATTAGATATAGGAATATATTATGTAAAAAAAGCGGCTTGAAGCCGCTTTTTTTTTAACATTTTCTATCTCTTATAGTTCTATGCCGTATTGGTGCATCTTGTTATAGAGAGTTTTTCTGTCTATTTTAAGAAGCTGGGCGGCTAATGTCTTATTGCCGCGCGTCTTATACAAAACCTCCTCTATCTGTGACTTTTCATCGCCGGGCCTTAATGCATAATCCTTTGTTACCGGAGCAATAGGTCTTATCCCGGGAATATCTTTTGCTGTAATCTCATTTCCACCGGCAAAAAGAACAGCCCTTCTTATCACATTACGTAATTCCCTAAGGTTGCCGCTCCATCTGTATTGCTTTAAAAGTTCGAGTGCCTCGCTGCTTATAGATGTAACATTCTTTTCAAGCTCCTCGTTTGCAGATTTAAGAAAACCGTAGGCAAACACCTCTATATCCTCTTTGCGCTCTCTAAGAGGGGGAACTTCAAGAGAAAACTCGTTGAGCCTATGATATAAATCCTCTCTAAACCGCCCCTGCTCAATGGCAATCTCCAAGTTCTCGTTTGTAGCTGCAATTATCCTAACATCTACCTTTATATCTTTTGCAGATCCAACCGGCCTTATCTTCTGCTCCTGCAATGCTCTAAGCAATTGGACTTGGACATCATATGACAGATTACCAATCTCATCTAAAAAGACAGTTCCACCGTCTGCTAACTCAAATACACCTTTTTTATCACTTATGGCAGATGTAAAGGACCCTTTCAAATGACCAAAAAGCTCGCTTGGGGCAAGCTCTTTAGAGAGACTTCCGCAATCAAGTGCAATAAAGGGGTTGTTACAGCGTTTGCTGTATTGGTGAATAAGTTTTGCCGCATACTCTTTTCCGGTTCCGCTCTCGCCAAGTACCAAAACTGTGAAGTTGGTTGGGGCAACGGTCTTTATAAAATCCAACATAGTTAGAAATGCCGGACTTTTACCAATTATCATATCGGTTACCTCACGTTTATAATCCTTTTGCTGTGATCTACCCTTAGTGTTATTGCTCTTTTCCCTGTCTTTCTCACCTCCGATGCTGTTTAATATGTTGTCTATCTTCTCCTTTAGCAGAGATGGAACCACAGGCTTTTCCAAAAAATCCTTTGCTCCTAATTTCATGGCAGATACTGCAATAGAAACTTCGCCATAGCCTGTCATAAGTATTACAGGAAGTGCAAGTTTGCTATCGTTTATCCAGTGAAGAAGCATTATGCCATCACCATCAGGAAGTCTTAGATCAGATATTAAAAGATTGGGATGTCCCTCCTCTATCATCTTTTTGGCACCCTCTATAGATGAAGCGTAAATTGCATCGTAGCCGTTTTTAACGAGCCATTTCTGCAGCATGACACATAAATTTATATCGTCGTCAACTATTAGAATCATCTTATTCATACACAACTTACAAATTCTGTCAAAGGTAGCTATTATAAAACAATATTGTAATCTTTAAATTTCAAAGGCATAAAACTATGGAGAAGTTATGTCTAATATATCTTGCGGATTAGGTTTATACCATCTCTTAAAGGAATGATAACATTCTCTAACTGAGGATCTTCATCAACCATTCTATTAAACTCTACAATGCCTTGGGTCTGTGCATCGTTGCTTACCTTGTCTGCATATACTTTGCCGTCCCACAAAACGTTGTCCCCTATTATCCAGCCTCCCGGAACAAGCAATTCCTTAACGAAGGTGAGATATTTGGGATACTCCCGTTTATTGGCATCTATAAAGACCAAATCGTATCTCCTGCCCTCTCCTTTAAACTGCTCCATGGTCCTAAGAGCATCGCCTATATGCAGATCTATCTGATCTCTGACACCTGCCCTTTCATACGCCTGCAGAATAAGGTCTTCAAGCTCATCGTTTATCTCAAGGGAGTCCATCTTGCCGTCTTCGCATAACCCGGCTGCTAAACATATTGAGGAATAGCCTGTAAAAACGCCCAATTCCAAAATTCGCTTTGGGCGTATCATTTTTGATATAAGTTCCAGTAACTTTCCCTCTATGCTTCCACACAACATACGTGAATGGTTTGTACGCAGATGTGTCTGCTTTACCACCCACTTTAGAGCCTCCTGCGGTTTTGAACTGTGGGCTTCGGCATAGCCGAACATTATCTCATCATTTAACATACTGAATAACAATATAATCTACATTATACATTCTTTGTTGTAAAACTTTTCATGCAACTTATTCAGAAACAGTTTATCAGCTTTGGCTTTAGCTTTAGCCCTTCTTTACCCTCTTTACTCTCTCTACCCTTACTTCTATATAACATACAACATATTAAAAACAATATTTCTCTTCGTGTCCTAAATTGCTTTAGCTTTGGCTAATTAAGCTTATAGTCAGTTGATTAAACCAAAGTTTAAAGTAAACAATATTCCTCCTCTATACTCTCTATACACAAAAGGCCAACGTCAACGCTTTTCTCTCTACACTATAAACTTTATCATGGCCAATGCCAACGCCAACGCCAACGCAATCTATTGGTATATCAACCTCGAAAATCTTTTCTTGTCAAATATCTCTTTGGCCACCTCATACAGATAATCTGCCTTAAGGCTCTCAACAGAGCTTTTAATATCTTCAAAAGAGGCTATCCTGTTGTATACCAACACAGATTTGCCCATTGAGAGCGCCTGTGATTCTGCATTGTCCAACGATATTGAAAGTTGCCCTATAAACTGCTTCTTTATCATCTTTAACCTGCTCTCTGCAAGCGGTTTTTCCGTAAGCAGATCCAATTCTCTCTCAACCAATCCAATACAATCATTAAGGTACTGCTTATCACATCCAAAATATATTGTAACCAAACCTGTATCTGCAAACGGAGTATAGTTAGCCTCAACGTTATATACAAGTCCGTTCTTCTCCCTAAGACTGTAATTAAGTCTGGAATTTGAAGACGGTCCTCCCAACATATTTGTGAGCAGAGCTAACGCCAATCTTTTTCTGCTCCGCCACGAATAGGCGGAAGCCCCCGCTACGCAGTGCACCTGATGTCCTTTTTTATGGACGTTCTTATTAAATGGCACACCAATGGATAGCTCACTATTCTGTTGAATCTTACTCTCCATATTTCCTGCTGCATAGGTGTAGGTTGTCTCCTCCCCATCACACTCTGCATATAGTCTCCCCTCCTCAATAAACAACAACTCAACAGGTTCTTCTATATATCTCTTTAGTTGTCGCTTTACAATACCGGCTATTGTCTCCTTACGGGCATCCCCAACCACAGAAAGAGCAAGATTGTCGGGAATAAAATTGCTCTTTACATAATCTTTAAATGTCTCCTGCTTTATCTTACGCAGGGTCTCTTTTGTGCCCAATATGGGCATGGACAACGGATGATTGCCAAAGAAAAGTGTCTCAAACTCATCACAGATAGCTTCGGCAGGGGAATCTCTGTAGGAAATTATTTCATCATAAACAACCTCCTTCTCCTTTTTTATCTGCTCCGGCGGAAAAACAGAATCAAATGCCAGCTCCATTAAAAGGCCTATTGCTTTGTCCATATCCTCCTTAAGTACAGTTGCCTGAAGCACCGTTTCCTCCTTTGTAGTATATGCATTAAGCTCTCCTCCAACACTTTCCAAACAGTTATTAATGCTTACAGGGCCTCTTTTTGATGTACCTTTAAAGAACATGTGCTCTGTAAAATGAGCGAGGCCGTTATACTCAGGAACTTCGTTTCTGGTACCTGTTCCGGCCGTTACGGCACAATAGACAACCGGTGAATCTGTCTTCTTAAACGCTATCCTTAATTTTTGCATTTATTAATCAATTGAAATCATCTGTTTATGCGTGCAAAAATAACAATATGCACATCAATTATAGAAAATATTCTTACTTTTGTACTGTATGGATAAGTATATAGTATCGGCCAGGAAATACAGACCAAGCAATTTTATGTCGCTTGTAGGCCAGGAGAATATAGCAGTTACACTCAAGAATTCTATAAAGAGAGGGCAGTTGGCTCATGCCTATCTGTTTTGCGGACCGCGCGGAGTTGGAAAGACCAGTACCGCAAGGATCTTTGCCAAAACGATAAATTGCCTCAACCCAACGGAGGATCTTGAGCCTTGCGGCAAATGCGAGTCTTGTCTCTCGTTTGCCGAGGGACGTTCATACTGCATCCACGAGTTAGATGCAGCTTCTAACAATTCTGTTGACGACATCCGCCAACTTACAGAGCTTGTGCGTATTCCGCCACAAGTGGGGAGATACAGCGTCTATATCATAGATGAGGTTCACATGCTCTCCGCCGCTGCATTCAACGCCTTCCTAAAGACATTGGAGGAACCTCCCGAGTATGCAATATTTATCCTTGCCACAACAGAAAAACACAAGATTCTGCCAACTATCCTAAGCAGATGCCAGACATACGACTTTAACCGCATCTCAATAGAGGATATTGTAAAGAATCTTACAGATATTGCGCAAAAGGAGAACGTTAGCATAGACTCCGAGTCTCTGCACGTAATAGCTCAAAAAGCAGACGGGGCGATGCGAGATGCACTAACACTCTTTGACCAATGCGTAGCCTTCTGCGGCAGCAACATCTCATACAGCGAAGTCATTAAGAATCTTAATGTTTTAGATTACGAGTACTACTTTAGGCTTACAGACTTTTTCCTGAGCGGAGACTTTGCCTCTGCACTAATGCTGTTTAACGAGATCTTGTCAAAAGGGTTTAACGCTCTCTATTTTGTTGGGGGTTTGAGCACCCATTTTAGAGATCTAATGGTTGCAAAGAGCAGCACAACAGCCTCTTTATTAGAGCTTTCACCATCGTTAACAGAGCGCTATGGAGCACAAGCTGCAAACTGCTCGCTCGGATTTCTGTTTAAGGCATTGGAGAACACCACTGCATGTGAAGCAGAATACAAACAATCCGGCAATCCAAGACTGTTAGTAGAGTTTATGCTTGTAAAACTGTCATCGCTCTCACCTGCCTCACAGATTAACAATGTTTCCGCTTCCCGACAAATCACCCCTGTGTCCGCACCGCAAAACACAGTAGCAACGCATACTGCAGCAACACCCGTAGCAAAGGCACAAACAGCAACACAGACTGATGCACCGCAAACTGTTGCCCCACAGGCTGCTGTTGTACAAGCAGATAACACCATGCAACAGGAGAAACCTGCAGCAACAGAGGAGCCTGTAAGGGAGGAGACAAGACCATCCGGAGGTCTCTCTATAAAAGGAATACTAAGCAGGGTGCAGAGGGAGGAGAAACCACAGACGACTGCAACAGGATCCATTAAAGAACAGTTAAAAGAGATAGCAGATAAACCATTAGTGCAAAGTGAATTAGATGTAGCATGGCAGAAATTGGCCCAAGACACGAGCAATCCGCCTCGTTTGGCATCTGCCGTAAAGAAGATGAATCCACATATATTGGATGATGGTATTACCATAGAGTTCTTTGTTGAAAATGCGGCACAAAAGAGCTGGATGGAGAAGAACAAGTTGTACCAGTATATGGCATTTCTTCAGAAAGAATTATCTAACAGCAAAATACAGTTAACAGTAAAGATAAAGGAGATTCCGCAGCAGGAGCGTAAGTTATATATGCCGCAGGAAAAGGCGGAATACCTTTTGAAAAATAATCCCGAACTTGTAAATTTGAGCAAGGATTTGGATTTGGAAATAAAGTAAACAGCAGAGAAAGATGAGATTATACTGTACAAATCTTGTAAAGAAATATGGAGCCCGAACGGTTGTAAGGGGTGTATCTTTTGAAGTGGAACAGGGGGAGATTGTAGGACTTCTTGGCCCAAACGGTGCGGGAAAGACCACAAGTTTCTATATGATAACAGGGCTTATAAAGCCAAATGGTGGCAAGATCTTCCTTGATGATGAGGAGATTACAGAGCTGCCCATGTACAAACGTTCCCAAAAAGGACTAGGTTATCTTGCTCAAGAGGCATCTGTATTCAGGCACCTTAGTGTAGAGGATAACATTATGTCTGTAATGGAACTCTCATCTTTAACCAAATCTGCAAGAAAGGAGAGACTTGAATATCTTATTAAGGAGTTCAGTTTGGAGAAGGTAAGAAAGAGCTACGGCATACAGCTGTCCGGAGGCGAAAGAAGACGCTGCGAGATTGCCCGTGCTCTTGCCGTAGACCCAAAATTCATTCTTTTGGACGAACCATTTGCCGGTGTAGACCCAATTGCCGTTGAGGATATCCAGCATATCATTGCCAAACTAAAGACCAAGAATATAGGGATCATCATAACAGACCACAATGTTCATGAGACATTGGCAATTACAGACAGGGCATACCTGCTTTATGATGGAAGCATCCTTGAAAGCGGAACAGCAGAGCAACTTGCAAACAACCCTGAGGTGAGAAGAAAATATCTTGGGCAGAACTTTGAGCTGCGTAAGGCTGTACTGCATGATCGCAAAGCTGAAGGCAACGGAACAAGTGATAGTAGCAACGGTACAGCGAACAATAGTGCAGGCAGTGGTACTAACAGTGAGAATGTAAAATCCGATACGGCTTCGCCCAACTTGCAAACTGTGGCAGAGACAAAAGAACCTGTAGCGGATGAGAGCTACATAGAGAAAGCTACGGAATTGGAAAAACAATAAAACTTAAAAAGAGGCTGACCCAAAAGGGTTGGTCTCTTTTTTATATAGGGTGTCGTAGAGTTGTCGGAAGGCTCCGACAGAG
>UQWT01000078.1 GCA_900544815.1 uncultured Bacteroidales bacterium
TAATTCGTAACCTATTACTATTATGAGCGATTACCCAATGCTCATTTCCAATAAATTACACTCTTTTCGTAACTTCTGCTTACAAAGCGATGAAGATATGGCCAAGAAAAGTAAAGATGACCAGATTCGGGAACTCCAGGCGCAACTCAGCCAAGCCCGTAAAGAGGCCGAGCTTGAGAAGTTACGGGCAAAGGCCTATGATACAATGATCAATGTGGCCGAAGAAACATTTAACATTCCCATAAGAAAAAAATCTGGCACCAAACGGTAAGTCTGCTACGTGGGGAATGTCCGGGATATGGACTGGGCACTCTCTGCGGGCTGTTTGGTTATAGCAGACAATCCTATTACAAGTGGGACAATCAGGAGTTCGCCGCCAACGCCATAGAGCCACTCATTGTGGAGAAAGTAAGCGAATACCGCAAGGACAATCCCGGCTTGGGATGTGCGAAGTTATATCTGATAGTGAAGCGGCTGTTTGACGAGAATGACAATATGCCCGGTCGTGACGCATTCATAGAATTGCTTCGAAAAAACGGCTTGATGGTACGGTTGAAGCGACGCAGGCACTATAAAACGACAGACTCTCGTCATCACTACCGCAAGTACCCTAATCTCATTGCGGATGTCGTTCCCTCCCGTCCCAACGAAATATGGGTCAGCGACATAACATATGTTGAAACAGATGAAGGAGTGTGTTATCTGTCACTAATAACGGACACCTATTCTCACAAGATAATCGGTTGGGCTATCGGGCCGACATTAGAGACCGTCTATCCGTTAAATGCCCTGAAAATGGCATTGGCGACGATTGATGATGTCACGGCATCCATGCTCATCCATCACTCAGATCGTGGGTGTCAGTATTGCAGCAACGAATATGTGTCAGAGTTGAAGAAACGCCATGTGAATATAAGTATGACCCAAAGCGGAGATCCACTTGAAAATGCCATCGCGGAACGTGCCAACGGCATATTGAAAGTCGAGTGGTTGTACAAGATGAGAATAACAACACGGGAAGAATGCCGGTCTGTGTTAGATAGGATAATAGACTTTTACAACACACAGAGACCTCATATGAGCATCGGTATGCAGACCCCTGAGGCAGTACATATGCAGACGGGAGAGCAGCGACGATGCTGGAAAAATAGTTGGGCTATGGGATAAAATGAAAAAAAAGGCATATATTTGCCAAAGTGTCCAGGTGCTGTGATACCGCAGCACCTGGATAAAACCAACCAGTCAAACTGCAGCACTGTAAATCAAAACAGTGATTCTGTAAAGACTTTTAGAGATAAAAAACACCGACTGTAAACCCAGTCAGTGATATTGTAAATCATATTAGTTTAACCGCTCTAAAAGTGTCAACCAAAATCAGGGAAGGTCAAGATTGCCAAAATAGTTCATTGAAAAATTGCTTAATTCAGTATGAATTAGTATTTTTGCTGAACAAAAATGGCAATTTTGCCGAAATATTTCAAGATACATGTTATGCAGATACAAAGAGACTTCTATTTACAGCAACTGATAGACGGCAAGCAAAATGGATTAATAAAGATCATTACCGGAATTCGTCGGTGTGGAAAATCATATTTACTTTTCACACTTTTCTATCAGTATTTGAAAAATGTTGGCGTGACAGAAGACCATATTATAAAGATTGCACTTGATGACATTGAGAGTGCAGACCTTCGTGACCCATTAGCATTGTATAAGTATATCAAGGCGAAAATGGTGGATGAAGATTTGTACTATATACTCCTTGACGAAGTACAACTTGTAGCGAGATTTGAGGAAGTGCTTAATAGTCTGTTGCGCATGGACAATGCGGATGTTTATGTAACGGGAAGCAACTCAAAGTTTCTTTCAAGCGATATTATTACCGAGTTTCGAGGACGTGGTGACGAGATTCGTCTTTATCCGTTGTCATTGTCAGAATATTGTGAAGGAACAGGACAGAAACCTTATGAAGCATGGAAAGACTATTATACATACGGAGGACTTCCTCATGTGCTGACACTTGAAACAGAGAAGAAAAAGTTGGACTATCTCTCAAATCTATTTGAGAGTGTCTATTTGTTAGACATACTTGAACGTCATCGTGTCAAAAACAAGTCTGAATTTGAAGATTTGGTACGTATTGTAGCATCAAGTATTGGGGCACCAACAAATACCACAAAGTTGTCAAACACCTTTAAGAGTGTAAAGACAGTAGCTATAAGCTATAATACGATAGACAAATATCTTGGATATATGCAAGATGCGTTTATCATAGAGAAAGCCACAAGATTTGACATTAAAGGCAAGAAATATATCGGTAGTCTTGCTAAATACTATTTTACAGACATGGGGTTAAGAAATGCCGTCCTTGGTTTAAGACAGCAAGAAGAGAGCCATATAATGGAAAACGTCATATATAATGAGTTGCGCCGTAGAGGATGTAAAGTGGATGTTGGTATTATGGAGCAACGATATGTAAGTAAAGACGGTAAATGGCAGAGGAAACAACTTGAAGTTGATTTTGTTGTCAATGAGGGCAGCCAAAAGTATTACATCCAATCCGCATTAGCCATGCCAGACGAGGAAAAGCGTAAACAAGAAATGGCTTCACTTTTGAGAATAGGCGATTCATTCAAGAAAATAATCATCGTGAAAGATGACATTAAACCTTGGACTGACGAGAATGGTATTCTTACAATGGGATTAATGGATTTTCTTATGGGCGACACAAAAGATTTAAATATATAAGATTAGCTTATACATATCTATCCCATTCACCTCAAATATACATACGTCTCGAAGCCGCCGGATTTTATTATGAAACAGGAAAAACCAATATCCATTATATCATGGTATCTGTATTCTTATTATATTATTCATCAAGATTTTGCTTTTGATGAACTTGGCGATGTACTTGACTTAATGATAGAGACTAGAGATATGACCAAGGAAGAGTACCAAGCAAAGGTAAAGGACTTTGTTTGTAGCCTCTAACATAAAATCTATTGGCGCAAAGTTAGTGTTAAACACGAGGAATTTATCTTTATTCTAATGGTTTTATACTAACTTTGTACCAATAATAGGATATAACACTACATCGTGCTACAAGACACTACAAGTAGGCTACATCTTTCAATGCCTATAAAAGTTATGTAACATCCTGAAAATCAATGATGCTACATGAAGATACAACTTTCAGAGTCATATTTGACTTATAGGCATTTGAATAATAATGGTAAGATAGTGGTCATGATGTTGTGTTATCCCCCTTTCATAAGGGCAATTCATAAACATAATACAAAGGCAATGGGAAGATAAACAGAAAACAATGGCAACCGACTTATTGAAAAGTAAGAAGCGAGTGTCGTAATGCCATAATCTCCTCAAAGATTTGAGGGGTGGAGTGGAAAATAGAGTCGATAGATTTCTTAAAATAGTTAAATTGTGTAACAAAAGTTATTCATACACAGCGTTTTAAGACGTTTTGTCTTGCGCCAGTTCTGCGCCATTTTTCGTACAAAATAAGCGAAAACACCCAAAGACGGCACTTGAACATCAACGAGTTACAGAAGCTGGTAGAGTGGTATAAAATCCCTCCCTCTCCGCAGTCATCCGATTTCACATGACCTTAACAGATTGTTGAAATTCGTTGGTCATGACGGACGATTTGAGTATTAACATATAACATTTTGTTCTAAAAGTACGTCTTAACGGCAAACAAGAATTGCTCGGTGAATATTTTCTTGAAGGCTGCAATATTATTCTGTTCATAAAACATGATCATTGCCTTCTTATAGTCGATGGAGTCAACAGTTCGAAAAGAAATAGGGCAATAACCATTTGCTATTAAGATACCATTGCTTGTAATTCTTGCCGTCCGCTTATTCCCATCCACAAAGGCTTGAATATACGATAAAAGCACTAATGTCAAGAGTGCTTTCTCGAATACATTATCTTTTCCATTCACCAATGTACAAGTATCTTCCAATGCTTCACGAATCTGAAACTCGTTATCGAGTGGGCGATAATTAGTTCCCGTAATACCAACACGACGATGACGGATATTTCTGTCAACTTCCAACTCCTTTGTCAAGATAGAATGGATATCCTCTATTCTATGCACAGACAGCTCTTTCAAATAATCAGGCACATCAAGAACAAAATCAAGTGCATCCTTATGATTAAGCAACATAATAGCCTCATCTTTTGTCTTTCCTGAAGCCGTTTGCTTATCTTTTAGCAATCGCTCTGTCTCTAAAAGAGAATATGTATTGCCTTCTATCTGTGAGGATTTCCAAGACAAATCAACTACCAAACGCTCCATTTCCTTGCGATACTCAAGATCTGTCATACCTTCCGTATTTTTCTTGAACTCTTTTTGTGCAGCATTCAGCACTTCAAGTTCTTCTTTTGTAAAAATCTTCACCTTAGGTAAAACTTCACGGATCAAGTCAAAATTAAACGATTCCTGCACTACACGTTCATCTATATCCTTATCGAAATAAGTAGCCAAATCCAAAGGCATAGTTACATGAGCTTGCGGAGTAAGTCTGTACTTGGTAGCAGGGCCACGGCCTACCGTCTCAACATTTCCTTCCTTAGCAGCAGCAGAAAGTAATCTCTTCATTGTGCTATCACTAGGTGCTTCCATAAGCCCCGCCATAATCTTTGCCCTATTTGCCAAAGGATGATAATGCAAGAACTGTAATATTTCTATATCTATAGTCATAATCTTTATTTATTAATCGGCTCAAAGTTAGCCATTTCTTACCAATAATCGGCTCAAGCTGGGCCGATTTTGCAGATATTTAACGCAAATTTGAGCCGATTTCTATATAATGACAGTGATTAAAGTTCTTGACTCTATCATTGAGAACATTGTTTTTACACTCTACTAAAGCCAAATATTGTGGTACCAACCAAGGCGGACGCTACACAAAGCATGTCTACATCGGTAGCCAGCGTGTCGTTTCCAAGATTGGCGACTTAGACTCTTACGGTTCAGATCTACACCGCATTCAGTATGCAGGTAGTGAGACCGATGGTCTTAAAGAAAATAGTTTGATTAAGAAGTATCTACCGGTAAATTACAAAGATTGTTTTGCCAAAACACTGGTAAATAAGCCATATATATCTGCCAAAGATCTATTTAACCTTATGTTTCTCCAACACTCAAAATGGGTTTTGTGTTTAATAAGATTGCGCAATTTAATTGTTAAGCCTTTTGGACTAAAGACCAATAAATCATTCGAAAATTTAATTGTAGAACAAAATAATAATGAAATAATTTTAGGAACAGCAGACAAACATCTAACATTTTATGTATCTCTATTTTGTTCCGATCTTGATAATAAGAAACAGGCAATTAGCATAAGTACAATTGTGAAATACAAAAATATTTTAGGTAGAATTTACTTTGCTGCAATATGGATATTTCACTGGATTATTGTTCATAACCTATTCAGACGAGCTGTAAAAAAATGGTTGAGCAGAGATAATATCACCACAACCAAAGATTAGAGCCTACCATAAAAATATAGCAGCTACATAGAAGCAGTCTTCATTGTAATTAACTGCTACACAATTTTATAAGAATACTTTATTTTTCCATTATTCTTATTCATGCAGATCTCAAAACAGCTTTTACCATCAACAAGATGAAACTCAGCAGAAAACCTGTCATAAATATTTCTGGCAACAAGTCCCATTGTCATGCGCAGATTTATCTCAACAACAGGATTAAAACGGTATTTAGGCCCGTCATCAGTTCCACCATACTCGTAAACAAACTGATCTACCCCTATGAACCCTTCATAACTGCCCGAAACCCTCTTTTTAAGGAACTCAACAATAGCATTTCGCGATTTCAATAACAAATCGGCAGGAATATAGTCTAAAATTTTCTTTTCAATAAATTCATTAGAAGCCAAAACATTGCCCCTATACGCCCCATTCCGGGCATAAAAAAGCGAATAACCAAGAAATTCTATACAATCTACCCCCTCATAGGCAGAATTACGCTCAGCCTTAGAAGATCTAAAAAGCATCGCAAATTCCAAAACAGGCCTAACCCTCTGCTCTACCACAACGTATCCATGCTTGGCTATAAGATTCCTGCACCACCCTGCATCACTGTAGGAGAGCCTTTTTGAAACAAACCTTATCCCTTTTCCGCTTCCCGACAAAGGAGCTTTTAGAACAACTTCTTTATTACATTCCAAAAACGACTCAACATCCTTTACTTCTACAGCTTCTATACGATAATTATGAGAAGTAATATCATTAATATTACTATTATTCAGATACTCAAGAGCCTGCAAAGCCACTCTCCTATGCGAAAGAATGGTAATCTGTTGGATCTGCTTATCTGTTGGTAAAAGCCCTGCATCTACCCCCTCCTTTAAAAGTCTGTTTTTTAGAACAAAATCCCATCCCCATGGTACAATCTGCCCAAAGTCAGAATCATCCACTGCACAAAGGCCATGCATAAATCGTGTAATTGAAGCGCAGTCACGTCCAAAAGCCAATGCACTCTCAGGCGGGACAAAATGTATATCGCCGTTAGCAAGGCATAAATCGTGTTCCGGGTTAAAAATATACACTGTTTTACAATTCATTAATATTATTGCTTGTCTGCAACAGACTTTTATAATTAGGAATGATAAAGCCTGCACAGCTTAGAAAATCTTGTCAAGTAGCTTTCCATCACTATAACAAAGTTTTTATAAGCCACTTTTGCTTCCTCATATTTCACAAATGTATTAATATTTTATTATTTATCGGCCAATTTTTGAAACCCGCATTAGCTTTCAGCTATAGCTTTGGCTTTGGCATTAGCTTTACCCCCCTATACTCTCTTTACCCTTCCTCCACTATCAACCAAACTATCCGCTTCCCTACAAAAATTTACGTAAATCATTTGTGTATGTTGTAAGAATAAATATCTTTGCAGAAGAAGTGTTGGTTATCGCTGTTGGATTTGGCCGGTATTCTACCATTCACTATACACCGGCTTAATGCGAAGATTTATTCAGGAGTGGTAGACCTGGATTTCGGAGGTTCGGTCTCCGTTCCAACATTTTCTTTATTAAGCAAGTATCCTCTTCTAAATATTCCGCCACTGTTAACATTCCAATAAGAGGTATCTTTAGATAATTCAATAAATAGCAAATAACAATTTTTCAGTTCGGTGTAGATCATGTATGTATAAAAAATGCCATCACGTATTTTCCCTTTCTTAACACATTCTCTTTTAAAATTAACAGCTACATATTCAACAAACTCAACAACAGATGCGAATCCTGCATTTCTTATTTGTACTCCATGATTTGCTTCAATATGCCTTAAACCGTACCCCTTGCCTGCTATATTTTGAAATCCTACACTAAGCTTTATAGGAGCAGCTTTCAGCCGTGACTCCTCTTTTACTTCTCCAAAAACGGTATTTCCATTTTGTGCCAGTACAAAATTTTGTCCATTTTCATCAATTTCATCTGATAACCTAATATCATTTATATAATCATTCTCCATATAAAGTGTCCCCATCTATAAATGGAGTAGAAAAGACCTATTTTGTAACACGTTTTTTTCGAATTTAGCTTTGTCACCCTCTATCCCCCCTATACTCTCTTTACCCTCCCCCCCACTATCAACCAAACTATCCGCTTCCCGACAAAAATTTACGTAAATCATTTGTGTATGTTGTAAGAATAGATAACCTTGTCGGCAAAGAGCATTACTCTCTTGCGAAGGGAGGAGGTCAGGCAAATCCTAACAGGATTTTCAGCTAAGAGCCAATCATAACTGTTGGAGAGTAATGTTTCTGTTTTTGCATTAAAGATTCAAGATAGAAGTGCAACACTGGCGGGCTAGCCCGCCAGTGTTGCGGCAGCTTCAAAAAGCAATACAAAA
>UQWT01000079.1 GCA_900544815.1 uncultured Bacteroidales bacterium
TGATTTTATAACAAAGGTACAGTCTGTGTTGCTTAAGAGGATTTTCAATCTGCCGCATAATGCTGTAGAGGTGCCTGAGTATCAGCTTAGTATATTAAAGGAATTAGACGGTTCGCAAGATAGTCTTACGCGGGAGTTTTTGTACAGGTATGCTGTTGAGATAAAGAATCTTGCAGAGCTTGGAATTGATATGGAGGTGAGGACATACTTTAGGTTGTTGGCAAGACTTACTGCCGGGCTTACTGTCTCATTTAAGGGGGAACCTCTTAACGGTCTGCAGATTATGGGTTCTCTTGAGACGCGTGCCATAGATTTTGACAACCTTATTATTCTCTCTGCAAATGAGGGAACTTTTCCATCTGCAAAAGGGGATAATTCGCTTATTCCTTACAATTTGAGGGTTGGTTTTGCTCTACCTACATATAGATTGCACGACAGTATCTCCTCTTACCATTTTTACAGAAGTATTTGCAGGGTAAAGAATCTGTACATGATATATGATACAAGAAAGAACGGTTTGGCTACGGGCGAGGTGAGTAGATTTGTAAAACAGCTTAAATATCAGTTTAATATAGATATTAAGACTACTGTGGTGTCGTATGCTGTCCATGGTGAAGAGGGTTTGGCGAAGGTGGTTGAAAAAGATGATGCCATTATGGAAAAACTGCGTGAAAAAAGCTTTTCGGCATCGGCAATAAATGACTATTTCATCTGTCCTTTAAAGTTTTATATAGATTATATTTTGGGATACAAAGAGGAGGATGATATATCGGCAGATCTTGAGGCCGACAAATTTGGCAATATATATCATGAGGTTATGGAGGCTATATATGATCCTTTTAAAGGTAAAACCGTAAATGAGATGGATATAAAGGGGATTATGGGTGATAAAGCTGCATTGGACAAACTCATTAAAGAACGTTTTTTGGAGGTTGCACATATAGGTAATATTAAGGGGCGCAGGGTTATTGAGTTTGAACTTTTAAAGAATTATATTCTGCATACTTTGAGGTATGATCTTAAAAATGTTCCGTTTTACTATGTGGCCGGAGAGGAGCGCAAGATAAAAGTGCTTGGGATACATCCGGGTGGGGATCCCTCCGTGCCTTTGGAAAAGGTACATCTTGTTGGTTATATAGACCGTCAGCAGAGAAAAGAGGGAAGACTGTATATAATTGATTACAAGACAGGTTATGTTAAAGAGAGTGATGCAGTAGAAACAGATATGGAAAAGATTTTCGATGCAACAACAGAGGACAGATACCATATCGCCCGACAGTTGCAGATGTATGCATATCTTAATGGCGGAGGAGAGGATACGGTACTGTCTGTATATTATCTGAGACAGATAAAAAGCGGCAATGTGGTTGAGACTTTGGCGGATAAAGATAATCTTATTTTGTTTGAGGATAAGTTAAGGTGTCTGTTGGAGGAGATATTCAACAGAGATGTTCCATTTGCCGGCAGGCCGGGATGTGCAGGATGCCGGTGGTGCAGTTTCAGTTCACTTTGCAATAAATAGGAGGATAGAATTTATGCTTGATATATATAGGGCGTCTGCCGGATCGGGCAAGACATTTACACTTGCAGGGGAATATATAAAATCGCTTTTCAGATCGGACAGGCAGGATTCTTACAGACATGCACTTGCCGTTACCTTTACTAACAAGGCAACTGAGGAGATGAAACAGAGGATAATGGAGGAGCTGTACAATCTCTCCATAGCCGGAAACGATTCTCCGTATATGGGAGATCTTATTGATGTTATGGTAGAGGCTGAGAATGACAAACGTCGTGAACTTGGCATTGATGAACTTGTAGATTGCAGCGAGGCTCATGGAGACAGCAACTGGAAGATGAGGGTTAGAAAGAGGGCAAGAGGATTGCTTGTGGCAATACTTCAGGATTATTCAGCCTTTAGAATAAGTACAATAGACCAGTTCTTCCAAGTAGTGATGCGTGCCTTTGCCCGCGAGATGGGGAAGATTGCAACTTACGAGGTTGAGCTGGATAATGATGCCGTTCTGTCTTATGCCATAGACAAGATGTTTGCAGATTTGGATGAAGAGTCCAATTCTACTCTGCTTAAACAACTTACAAAGTTTGCCATTGAGTCTGCGGATGAGGGACGTTCATGGAACATAAAGAAAGAGATTCAACAGGTCTCTAAAGTGCTGTTCAACGATTCTGTACGGGATATTTTAACGCAGAGCGGAAAACTTCCCGATGCCGCAGATGTTGAGAATCTTAAAAAGAGCCTTACGGAGAAGAGAGCAATTTTGGTAGACAAGATTGCTGGAATTGGCAAAAACGCAATGGAGCTGTTTGCCCGTCATGGATTATCTCCAGAAGATATGAAGGGAGGCTCACGTTCTCCGTTCAAACGTTTTTGCCTATGGGCAGTGCAAGATGTTGTTAATTATCCGGCCTCTTTTGAAAAACTTCCAAACAATATCTCCGAGTGGGTGTCAAGTAAAAGTAAGAGTAACCTTACTGCTGTTGAGAGCCTCTATAATGATGGAATGAATGATTTGGTAAAGGAGGCTGTATCATTTTTTACCACAGACATAATTGAGTACAATACCATAAACTTGGTGCTTCCGAGTCTGAATACCATAGCTATCCTTGGTGAAGTTTACAAAAGGATTTTAGAGTACTGCAGGGAGAAGAATGTAATGCTGCTCTCCGAGAGTACATTGCTGCTGAACAGGATAATAGATGGTAAGGATACACCTTTTGTATATGAAAAGATAGGTACATCAATAGACAACTATCTTTTGGATGAGTTTCAGGATACCTCATCACTCCAGTGGCGCAACTTTTATCCGTTACTTAACGATAGCTTGGGAGGAAGCAACAATAATCTGATAGTAGGCGATGTAAAACAGAGCATCTACAGGTGGAGAGGCTCTGACTGGGAGATTCTTAATTCCGGACTCGCGGATAGCTTTAACGCTAACCTGCTAAGGAAACATAGTCTAATCAATAACTGGCGGAGCCGTGGCAACATAGTTGCCTTTAACAACTCGTACTTCAAGCAGTGCGCAGAGCTTACGCAGAGTGCTTTTTTGGCAAGGGCAGAGGCAGGTGGTGAGGAACTGTTAGACAAATTCAACAATAATGAGGTTGTAAAGATTTACAACGACCTTAAACAGCAGGTCCCCGAATCTAAGGGTGGCGGTTATGTTGAGGTTGACATTGTTGACGGTGAAAGCTCAGAGACAAGAAAGGAGACTGCATGCAATCTGTTGGAGGCCAAGATTGCGGAGCTGTTGTCGAATGGGGTGCAGCAGAGTGATATAGCTGTTTTGGTGCGTTCTAAGGATGAGGGCGCAATGGTGGCCGACAAACTTGTAAAATGTGGATATAGTGTTGTGTCAGATGATTCGCTTAATGTGGGTGCTAACAGTGTTGTGCAGAAGGTTGTAGGCATTTTGCGAAATATGAACCACCCTTCCTATGCAGACAAAGAGATTTATGATCTGTTCTTTGAAAGGGGCGAGTATGAGGTTGCTCTCATGGATGAGGTTGCCGTTTATCCGCTTTACAATATGTGCGAAGAGGTTATAAGACGTTTTCTTACAGATACGGAGAGGGAGAATGTAACATATTTGCAAGTGTTTTTGGATGCCGTCCTTGACTATGTTACAAAGGAGGGCTCCAACCTTGGCGGGTTTCTCTCCTGGTGGGATGAGGACGGATGCAACAGAAATATCGCCTCGCCGCAGGGTATAAATGCGATTACTGTAATGACAATCCATAAATCAAAGGGATTGTCGTTTAATGTTGTCTTTGTTCCGTTCTACAGCCTTAAGATAATTACAAGCGGTAAACGTCACGACGATTTATGGACTGTTATGGATAATAACGGCGTTAAAGTACCTGTTGCCGTAAAATTTTCGTCAGAAGCTGTTAAAAGTTCATTTGCAGAGGATTACCTCAGAGAATATCTTAATGAGTATATAGACAATATGAATATAGGCTATGTTGCTCTCACCAGGCCTAAATATGCCCTGTATATATTCTGCCTCTCCTCCAATGATAAGAATATAGATTCGCCTGCAGACGTTTTGTACAGGTTCTTCAATGATAATAAGGCGGCAGCCCTTAACGGGATAGAGACAGCTGTAAATGGGATGTCGTTTAGCGATAACTGCATGCAGATTGGTTCTTTAGAGGAGGTGGCACAGCTTATTGGCGATACTCATGTTGTTAATGATGATCCATCTGTTCTGCTTCCCGACAAATCCCATTTTTTTTCCGGGCCGGTTAACGCAGAACGTCTTAAAACATTAAGATCCGGAAATATAATTGATGAGCATGGTGTACGTGAAACCGGTATAGCAATGCACAATGTATTCTCCCTTATAGATTCTTATGATAGCATTGCCAATGCCTGCAAGGAGGCTTATGACGCAGGTTTGGTTGACATTGAACCGTTGGAATTGCAGTCTATGGTTTTAGATAAAATCCAAGAGGTAAAAAGTTACGGTTGGTTTGATGTAGGTATAAAAGTATTAAACGAGAGAGAGCTTATAGATGGAGATGGCAGGGTGTACAGGCCCGATAGGATTATAATTAAAGATAATAATGGAGAGCCCGTTGTTTCTGTGGTGGACTATAAATTTGGTGAATATAATCCAGATTCTGCATCTCACGGCAAATATTTAAGGCAGGTTAAGAACTATGTCTCTTTAATAAAGAAGATTGGATATTCCAATGTTATGGGATATCTGTGGTATATTAAACATAGTGTAGTTGAAGAGGTTAAATAGAAAGTGCGTAGCTGACTTTTTATTTAACCTCTTCGAAATTAAGATGACAGTTTTTGTCCGTCATTTTTTATATGGTTTGGCCTTGGAAGACATTGGAACTGTTGTAAGGTACCAAGTTGCCGGTTAATGTTATATTGTTATTGTTAAAGTTTGGATAGATGGTAACAGTTGCCCTGTTGGAGTCTCCTGTGAGCTGTACATTTACAGTGGCCGAGATAGCAACTCCCTGAACATTAAAATTGTAGTATACAATTCCATGTTTGCCGTTACTCATTGTAATCTTTGAAGGGTTTCCTTGAACCGTAAATCCGCCTAATCCGTTTTGCCCGGGATTGAAATGAGTAAGTGCTAACTGTACAACAGCTTGGTTGTTATTTATGTATACAAAATTTGTTGTTTTGCTTACAAATTTAGTGAGACCACGTGGAAATACTATCTGGTCTACCTCTATAACCCAAGATCCATCTTTCAAAGCCTGTAGTGCATTTTTATACAGTTGCTCGTTTTCCGCTTTAACGGCAGCTTTATGCGCAGCTTTTGCCGCCTTGCGTAATTCCTGTTTGGTCATTGTTGTCTCGTTGCACAAATTGGCATCAACATTTTGAGCATTTACATTATTAACGCTTAATGTTGCCAAAACTGCAGTAATAAGAAATAGAAATCGTTTCATATACCTGTAATTTGAATTTTTAAACGTTTACATAACAAAAAAACATGCTTTAGAGTTCATGCTCCTTGCCGTTTTTGCTTGTAGTATTATGAAAAAACTGTGCCTTATTGCTCTTTTTTTGCTATTTGTTTGGAAAATATGGTTCCGTGTGAACCATTACTTGGGTTGCCGAGCCCCACCGGTTCTTTATTGAATATTCTACATTTGTTGCAATGTCATGAGCGGCCACTATTGTTATTGTAGGGTCTACCTTTATGTGAACATCTATGATAAAATAGTTTCCGCTTTTACGGGTCTTTAGGTTGTGGTATCTCTTAACACCATCTACAGCCATTATTATTCTGCCTATTTCCTCTTCTGTCTCAACCGGAAGCGAGCTTTCCAACAGCTCCGAAAATGCCGGTTTCATAAGATCTATTCCAACTTTTAAAATAAGTAAACTTACTATTATACAAGCGATTGGATCTAATACTCTCCATTTGTCGCCAAGAAACATAGCCCCTGCAATTCCTATAAATGTGCCTATAGATGAAAAGGCATCTGACCTGTGATGCCACGCATTGGCTATAACAGCTTGATTATTGGTTTTTTTCCCCTCCCTTGCCGTAATTCTGTACAGCCACTCCTTCGTTAAAATTGAAACAAGTGCAGCAATAAGCGCCAAATATGATGGCTTGTCCAATATGGCACCTTTTATTGAATCGCTTACTTTGGTTATACCGTCATAGAAGAGACCTATGGCAACAAATAGAAGCAGAAGACTTATGATAAGTGTTGCCAATGTCTCAAATTTGCCATGCCCATACTGATGCCCCTCATCCCGTCCTTTACCGGCAATTTTAACAAATACAATTACCACAAGGTCTGTAACAAAGTCAGAAAACGAGTGTATTCCATCTGCAATCATGGCAGAACTTCTGCCAAAAAATCCGGCAGCTATCTTTCCGCAGGAGAGGACGAAATTAACAAAGAATCCTATCCATGTTATCCTTACAGCAGATTCTGTGCGTTGCCTGTCACTTATAACTTTGTTATTGTTCATAATTTTATACACCGATAGGTTGGCTTCCTCATTAGGAAGATGCAAATGTAGTATTTTTATTTAAAAAAACTTTTTTCCCAATTAGCTGTTCCTTTATTGTAAATTGCTAAAATGGCAGAAAAACTAACTTGACTTTTAAAGCTGTGGCTTACGGAGTTATTAACAACAAAAAATTTTTGATAGTATGAAACGATTATTTGTTTTCTCGTTAGTTATGATGCTTGCTTTTGGTGCTTATGCACAAGATGAGGAGGCTGTAGAGTTGCAGTACAAACATGGACCGTATGTTACCGCCGGAGTATGCGATAATTGGTTTGTTACTGTTGGCGGAGGAGCACAGGTATATTTTGGTAGCCATGATTTTAAGAAAGGTTTCTGGAAACAGGCTGCGCCGGCAATTGATGTTGCAGTTGGCAAATGGTTTTTGCCAACAATAGGAACAAGATTGGAATGGAGTGGAATTAAAGGAAAAAGCTTTGGACGAGGTCTTTACGCAGATGGTACTCTCCCAGCAAAGGGGTACCTAAGGCAAAAGTTTAACAGTTCTATTCTCCACATGGATTTCTTATGCAATCTTTCCAATACTATTGGCGGTTACAGAACAGATAGATTTTGGAGTTTTATTCCGTATGTAGGTTTTGGATGGGCACATTCGTGGAACTCAAAATATCACAATAATCAGGTTGCAGCAAATACCGGTGTCATTCATAATTTAAAACTCTGCAGTGTGATGGATGCAACCATAGATATGCGGGTAACGGCCTTGGGAAGGAGATACGACCTTTATGAAAATCCACGAGCTTTTGATTATTTTGTTACAGTGACAACTGGAATAACATATAATTTCTGTGCAAAGGGATTCCAACGTGCCAATGAGCTAATAGTGATTGAGGACTGTTCTAAATATGTGAATGAGATAAATGAACTGAAAAGCATGGTGGAGCAGGCTAATGCTCATAGAGACAAATGTATGAAACA
>UQWT01000080.1 GCA_900544815.1 uncultured Bacteroidales bacterium
TGGCATTTTTAGATAAATATTCACTTTTAACAATCATTTAACAAAGATTTATAAGTATTGTAACAATAGCATTTTTTTATCGAATACGCGAATTAAGGGGGGTGTAAGCCGTTTTTTGTAATAATTTAATTACAAAAAACGGAGACCGCAGATTGCAGCCTCCGTAATTTTTCAAAAGAATAAATAGATCCTATTTAACCTCTATAATATCATCATCACTATTTAGCAGTAGCTGATATTTTATATAGCGTCCGCTTTTCGCACTGTATTTCGTAAATATTGCTGTTATATTAACCTTGCTGCCGTTAGCAGGTATAGGTTCAAGTGCAAATTTAGAGTAGCCGCTACTCCTTACAAGAAGATTCTGAAACTCCAATGTTGAACTTGTACTGCCAAACTTAAACAAAGCTGTACCGTAATATTTATTATTGTCATAATTATATGCGTATGTAGGCGCATTCAAATTGCCGGGACGAGGCGACTTAGGCTCCACTTTTGTTTTCCCATTGAGATAGTCGTTCCATTCCTTTATTACCTGTTCAAATCCGTAAGTTGTATATACATCATCTACCTGCTCCAAAAATGATGGGTAAACATCTCCGCTCCATGTCCCAAAATAGCTGGTAAGCCCTTCAATCCTTACAAGACGGCCCAAAAGATCCAACTCGTTATTTTGCAAATAGCGGTAATCTTTTACAATCACTGTATCTGCAGATGTTAGTTTTGTCCTTTCTCCCGGAAATACAACTGTATTAATAAGTGGCCATACGGATATGTATCCATTGGCGTAGCTCGCATCTGTGGATTCTATTCCAAGGCTAAGCATATATCTGTAGTTGCCAATAACAAGGTTTCTGCACTTAACATATACTATCTGCCCCACAGGGAATATATTGTAAGATGTTGTTACTCCTAATTTAACCTCAATTGCACCTGTTTCATCCTGAATATACATTGTCCTGTATATGTTACCATCCTTATCGCTACTTATCACCTTTCCCTTAATTACAAAATTGTCTGTGACGGTGTAGGATTTACCCAATGCATCTGATCCGCTACCGTAATTGTCGTAAAACAGCTGCTTCAACTGTTTTACAGAGATTATAGTTGCACCGTCAAAATCTGCATCAGTGTAGATTTTCTTAACCTCCGGATTATCAAAATCACTGTAACATCCCGGCAACAGGAGCGAAACAGCAAGGAGAGACAACAACAATAATCTGTTTATAATATTATATCTTTTCATTGTGTTCATTATTTTACCTATTATCTAACTTAAATTAGAACCTGAAATATATATTCAAGTAGTATGTTGTTCCAAACATATAAAAATACTTAGAATCGAATCTTGTATAGTATGTCTTATCGTTTAACTCGTTCTTTTTTAATCTCATCTGTTCGTAACCACCTGTCTTGATATTCTGGTCATTCAGTATATTCTTAACCTCCAAGCTAAACCCGAGATTATATATACGTTTAATATACCATGATTTGCTGAAGTTGGCATTAAGGACAAAGGCATCATCAAATTTCTCCTGCTTACGCATTGTCCATATCATATTGTTTCTCTCCTCCTCTGAGAACATATTATAGTTTACCAAAGCCTCATCGGTTCTGTAGAGAGGATTCATACTAAGGTAAAGATCTGCATAATAGTTTAGGTCTATACCGGCATAGATATTATGAGGTCCTCTGTAGTTAAGCCCTATGCTTGCCGCTTTCTGAGGGGTACTGTGAACTTTCATGTCTTTCCAATAAACCGTTGTATTTGCAATAACCTTCTCGCTATTGTCTACAGTTTGGATAACTTTGGGGTTAGAGGAGTAGTAGTAATCTCCAATGGTTAACGCCCCCCGGAGGTCAACTCCCCATACAAGAGGAACATTAATACCCAATTCCATACCCACATGAGTCTGCTCAATACCGCTCATTGCAAAGTTTGTGTATGCTCTGTATTGGTCATCATAAAAACTTATGAGATTAGTTCTATCCTTTATTGTAGTATAGAAACCTGTAAGTCTCATTTTAAAGTTATTTATTCTTAACGCATAATTAAGATCTGTACTGAATACCTTCTCTGTGGTGAGGTTAGGCACTAATGAATTTCTTGTTCTGGGAGATACAAAGGCGTTTTTAAAATATGGAGCCTGTTCCATATACGCTATATTGGCATAAATCCTCTGGTTACCGGTAATTTTATATGTCAAACCTGCTTTTGTTGTGTATGTCCAAAAATCTTTTCTCTCCGAATCACCAAACGAATTGTTAGGGAAAAGTCCCTTCCTATATTTACCTTCTCTCCAGAACCTTGTTATTCCTGTTTCACCGGCAAGGTATCCTTCAAAAGAGCCTTTATTGAATTTATATGTTGCCCATATCTTCTCACTCTGCACATGTGCATAATAATCGTAACCATATTTGTCACCCTTCTTTACCAACCTATTAGGTGTATTGAGGTTATTTTGAGACGACTCTACAGAACCGAAATCTCTCTCTGCAAACTGATCTATATCCAACCAATAGTCACCGCCAAGCAGATCCTTTATCTTCTTGTAGTATTCTGTTGTGTTTCTTCTAAAATCAACGCCTAAATTAAGTACTTGATGATCTGAAATTCTTTTCATAATCTGCAATTTGGCGTTAAGGTCCCTTTGATCTGTCCTACGCTCTTCAAGGACATATTTGGAACGCCTTGAACCGGTTGCTATAGAGGGATTTCCCCAATATTCGAGATCTGTGTCCAACAGGCTGTTATAATTGACATTATATATTCTATCCCAATCTATGTGCCTTGTATTCCTGTCTGAATACCATGCCTCTGTAAGCCATGCTGCAAGATACGGATTATCTTTTGAAGCATCTGACGATACATAATAGCTTGGAAGATTCCTGTAGTAATCTGGTCGTGGATCTTGTGCGTCATACCAATCAAGAGCCGAATAACCGTTTTTGCCAAATCTGTAAGCAACACTCAATGTAAGATTAAAATCATCTTTTGGAGTATAGTAATAGTTTAACATTGCAACAGGTTCATGATTATTCCTGACCCTTGCATTTCTTTTGTTTCCATTTTGATAACCCCAGTTTGCATTGTAATAGTTATTGCCTATGAGATCATAAACCTCTTGAGTTGTGGCTGTCTGCGCCCCCCTCTCTGTAGGTGTACCCAAGAAGGTGAATGCAAGCCTGTGGAACGGATTGAATTTCTTCTCTATACCTAAATAGTATGCGAAAGCATTGTAATAAACTCCATATACGTAATCGTTACCGCCCTGCCTTGTAGATGCGGATAATGCATATGACCACCCATTGTCACTCTCACCGGATGCGTATGTAAGCATAACCCTAAAGCGATAGTTGTTGTTTGCATTTACGATACTTGCTCTAAATCCTTTCCTTAGTTGTGAAGGTCTTGTATTTATGTTGGTTGTTCCTCCAATACCGCCAACACCATAATCAGATGTCATAAGTCCGCCGGTAAGTTCCTTATTACGGGTAGCTTCGTTAAGGCCGGTCCATAATGAGTATGGAGAATATCCGCTTAAAGCATCGTTCAAATAGATACCGTTAAGATAAACGCTCTGATTCTCTCCGTCGTAGCCTCTTGCTTTAAAACGCATTGCACTGAATTTGTAACCGGAAATATTGTCAAAAATATCATTTGATGCAGAAAGTACAACAGGTAATGATTGGTTGTCATCTGCAGTCTCTGTATCAAACTCGGTAAAATCATCCTCCTCTACAGCTGCAACGGCCTCCGGAGAGAGGGAAATATTATAGATATTTACAACTTGGTTTCCAACTTTTACAGTTACAGTGACAGGTAGAAATTCTGTAGCTTCAAATCTAAGCTGATATGTACCGGGAGCTATATCATTTACTTCAAAAGCTCCTGTTTTTGTGACTAATGCAGGAATATCTGTGCCAATAAAGGTAATTTTTGTACCGGCAAGTGGGGATTTGTCAACCCTGTTGACAACTACACCCTTTACTCCTCCATTCTGTGCTAACAGCGGTAATGATACCATAATCATTAGCATGAACAATAAAAATTTTCTCATATACTAAATAATTTCTTGTTCGGATTAATTTAAGTTAACATATTATCAACAGGTTACTGTTTGGTAATAAGTAAATATACAGGGAAATGGTCGCTGTAACCACCCTGAAAGGTATTCCCGACAAAGGTTCTCAAAGGATAGTTCTTATATTGTCCGCTTTGTTGGGTTAAAAAGGCTCTGTTGAAAATATTGCCGTAAAACTGCGACTTTGGAGCCTTGTATAACTTTAATGTACCTTTTGGGCCGTCAACCAAGTTTCTGCTTACAACCATGTTATCAAACAGATTCCAGCTGTCTTGATATGCCAATGTTCCATATCCTGCCTTAAACATAGGTAGGAAAGGGTTAAACAGCGTCATATCTGAATTTATATCTTTTACCTTTCCAACAGCATTGAGGGCAGTTGTAAGACTTTTATCTGTAGGATCATCATTCATATCGCCCATTATTACTATGTGCGTATGCGGATCTGCCGTAAGGACAGAATCAACATGCTGTCTTATAATCTCAGCTGCCCTGACTCTGTTCGGCTCGGATGCTGCCTGACCTCCAAGTCTCGATGGCCAGTGGCAGACATAAAACATGAACCTTTCACCCTCGATTGTTCCCCAAACAGATAAAATATCTCTTGTCTTAAAGTATGGTTTGTCGGGAAAAACATAAGGGATAGGATAGCTACCTTCATATTTGAAAACATCAGGCCTGTAAAGTAGTGCAACATCAACACCACGTGCATCGGGAGAATCGTAATGCACAATCTGATAGTTTGCCCGCTGAAGTTTTGCGGTTGCAACAAGATCCTCCAAAACATTTCTGTTCTCAATCTCAGAAACGCCTATTACAGCCGGAAACGTCTTTAGCGAACCAGCTATATTATAGAAAACCTTCTCTATATTGCCTATTTTAGTCCAATATTTCTTGCTGTTCCAGGCTTTTGGACCGCCGGGAGTAAACTCGGCATCATAAACGCCGGGAGACTTAAGAGTATCAAAAAGATTCTCGAGGTTGTAAAAAACTACAGGATATTTTTTTTCTGTAGGATTCTGTGCTAAAGAGACCTGGACAAATCCTGCAATAAAAAATATCAGTAATAATATATTATTTCTTCTCATATTGAATTTTCTTTAAATATAACCTGCTAAAGCCCCCACTCGTTAGGTTTATATGATGATTCAACAGCCAATTCAACATCCTTAGGCAAATTGGCAAAAAAATCCAATCCTGTTTTTCTTTCAATTTCATCTATACTGCATGCGTATGATGAATTGACTTTTCCGGAATTGGCCTTATGCTCAAACCAAAACCCGATTCCTTTATATGTTTTGGTAGCACCGGAAGATTTTACGCCCACAAGGACTTTGTAATAGTAGTTCGGTACGGCAATTTTTTGGATGCCGATTCTGTCATTGGTGTAGGAGACAGATTCCAAACCGCCAACGGTCTTTAATACAGCACCTGTAACAACATATAAGGTGTCGCAACTATTTGCATAACTTCTTACTTTGTTCTCCATATCTGCCCAAATCTTCTGGTTAAAACCGCCAAGCTGTGGTGTCATATTGGAGTAATAGAATGTTTGGGAATTAAGCTCTGCATTTCCTGTACGGTCTGCAGATGGGAGCTGGTGCCCGCGGTCATAACCGGGTAAAGTTGCATTTATTTGCGATGATGCAGGAAATAACGGATCTACTCTAAAATCGTTTTTTCTTTGAACGCTTCCCAAATAGTCTTTAGATAACGGATATGCAACCCAATTCGCAATCTTGTTACTAAGGTCAAAATTTAGAGTATAGTTTCTCGCCTTGCCACCGTTTATGGTAGCATAGTGAGAAACTGTTTTAACAGTTGCTGTATTTGCAGGTATTACAGGAAGTTCACAGTACCTGTTGGGGTAACTGTCTGTACCTAACTGGGTAAAGACAACCTGTGCCGTTTCTGTTCCTTGAATAACTTTAATGGTAGCATCTCTCTTGTCATTGCTGTAATTAACTGTATAGGTTAATGTAAGTGTTGCATTACCGGTACCGCTTGTAGGTGAGAGTTTACACCAAGCCTCTGTTTCGGCAGGGAACTCAACTGTTGCAGCCCATGTACCATTAGATGCAATTTTCACAAACTGCGCAACATCACTTGCAGCAGCCTCTGCACGTTGCAAAGTAACAGTTACACTATCCTTTACATGCACCTCCTCCTTTTTGCTACAGGAGAAGAGAACAAAAGAGAACGCTATAAAAGTTAATAAATATTTGAAACTTGCAAATTGTCTCTTTAATAACATCATTATACCTTTTATACAAGCAATCTATGCCTTAAGCTATTAAGACATAGACTGCTTATTATAATCTATTTTACATTTATGGCAAAGATTACAA
>UQWT01000081.1 GCA_900544815.1 uncultured Bacteroidales bacterium
TATTTTTGACCTTTGGCAAAAATTCACATTCATTCCCCTTAATGTCTTATTGAATATATTGAGTTCAATGTTATCAAAAAGTGAATTGTCTCCCATCTTGTTGATGGTATTAACCATGTCTATTTTTGATTCTATGTTGATGTTTGGCATCATGACTTCCGATTCTGTATAAAAAGGATTGTACTTGTCCTCATTGAGAGCATCGTTAAAAAATCTGTTAAGATCTGTAAAAGTTACCTCTTTCTGCATGGCGTCTAAGGCTGTTTCAAAAGTCATCCCATCTTTTGGCATCATTGCAATAAAAGAGAATGATCCATTGCCAAAAGGGGTCTTTACACAAGACATATCATATATATCAATTACAGCAACACTTCTTGTTTTTGCCTTTATCATCTTGATATTCTTTTGAGTACCGTTATAAGAGTAGAACATGCTGTTTGTGTCTTTAAACGAAACCCCATTTTTCCATGGAGATTTAAAGAGAACTGAATTAAGAAAATAGACTACTGTGTTTGGATCTACTCTGTCAATAACTTTTCCTATCTGCCCGTCTGTGTTTTTTGAAGACCAGGTATTTACATTGTCTTTTACAGAGTTACCGTTCTGTTTGAAGTTGTCTCCATTAATAAGAAGATTGTAATACTTTTTGCCTGCGGATTCAAAATTTGGGTTAATGTTGCCATTTGTGTATGCTGTATTATACCACATTGAGTTAGCCAATGACAAAGAGGAATGAGGGTCTGTTGTCATTAGTGATTTGTTCATTAATGAGTAGTATGTGTTTGCAGACTCCGTATCATTTTTGTCATAACCGAGCAGATTATATATTTTTTCTGCTGTATTGTCTGTTACGCCATTTGCCAATATGGATAAAACTGCATTTACAGAGTATGGCGATACGAAAATATTTGGATCTGTCTTGTATACATCCTCGTCTTTTTCCAATGCTTGCAGAAGTCTTAACGAAAAGTTAATCTCGCTTTGCGCGATATTCTCTTCTGCCTTTGTTAAGGTAATGCTTATAGGTTCCTGATTATTGTTAGGAATGTTGTCTTTGCTGCATCCTGCCAACAAAAACATACATATACATACGATTGATATTTTTTTCATAGTGTGCATGTTATAGGGTTATACAAATTTTTAATTATTATTTTTTGGTTTAACATTTAAGAATATCTTTGCTTTGTCCCCAAGTCACTTTCAGCAGGTTTGGTTTTACCTCATCTCTTAAAATTCTGCTTGAGGTTGTGAGCCACATTGGAGAGTCATCTAAGTCTCCAGCTTTAGTAGTGTTCATTTTATTTGATACACTTACTAATAAGCTATCATAATGGCGATTAAATCTCTCAATCTCTTTCTCCATATACATCTGCAGACCTTTATAAAAATACTCTACACCATTATGTTTAACACTGTTTTCATTGCAATTTTTTATTTCTGCCAAAATTCCTTTTACACGTCTGTCTCCAGATATGAGTGTGTGAATATCACCTGTTCTTAATAAATGGGCACCTTCTCTGTTTCTGGTGATTTGGTGTATGCCCCACTATGTACGCTAATCCATAGAGTTTTTTCGCAATCATCTGCATTGACAGATTTCCCTTTGGTTAATGGCAGGATATCTTTATACAGTGCAACTGCCTCCTCAAATGGCATTACCTTTCCTTTTGTTTTTACCTGAAGTGCAAGGAATTCTTCCGACGTTATACTTCGACTGCTTTACAATTGAGGTTCTTCACCATTGACTTTGTTTGTTACATCCTTTGAACAGGATGAAATAATGACGACTCCTAGAATCATCATTTTTAAGAGTGAATTTTTCATAGTGTTAAATTGTCTTTAATGTTTAAACGCGAGAATAACAAAATACTGCATTTACACAAGAAAAATATTGAAAAATTTTATATTGAGAAGTTTTAACCTGTGGTTTATTAAAAATGGATAACCAAAGCAGCTTATTATAACTTGGGTTTTATCTTTATTGAGATAATCAAGTGTTTCAAGATACCGGCAAAACTTGTCTACTATATTTTTTCTTCCCGACAGACATTCTATCCTTTCTTACGCTTTATCCATTGTTTCACCCTTTTGTAGCCCTCAACTCCCAATATTGTCAGCCCTCCATATTGGAATGTCTTGGCCAATCCGAAAAGGATTATCCACAGAACACCTTTGGCCTTGGCTGACAAATATTCAGAAGGGATGGCCATTTGGACAAATGACAGTATGTAAAAAGGGATACATAGGGATAGGACAATCACCCCTGTGCGAAAAGACAGACTTTGTAACCATAGTCTAAAACGTTGTAGTATCCTTTTCATTGGTGACCATTACTTAAGAGGGTTTTATTCATCATGGAACAGGAGACTACTCACCTATCTGTGCCTCCAAAAACTCCGCGGCATCTGCTACACAGTCGTTGCAGGCTCTAAGCACCTTTTTAGTCTCTATGCCTTTAAGTTCTTTGCAAATTGTAGAACCGTTTCTCTCCTTAAACTTGCTCATAATCATTTTCATATCCTTCATAGACTGTGCTTTGTCTTTGCTGGCAAGCCCAAGTATTACACCTGCACCAACAAGAGAGCCGCAAGTCCCATCTGTGCAACCCATTCCAAGCCCGAACGCATTGGTCACATTCTTCATGGTCTCCTCATCCATTCCTGCCAGGTCACAGTATGTGCAGGCAACAGCCTGTGCGCAGTTGTAGCCCTCAATTTTTCTGTTTACTGCCTCTTTTACTCTTGATCTCATTCTATCAAAATTTTTAATTTCAAAATAATAATTAAAATTTGTGAGAGTCTGATAGCCGTTCACTATCGTTCTCTCTCACGATGAAAATCTTTGATATCTCAACTTAAACAAATTAATTTCAAAGATTTTCATGTTCGGTTCCATAATATTCTTTTCTACAAAGGTACGAAATAGCTTATGTTTTTGTGACGTACTGAGGAATAACCAGGTCACCACCAAATTCAGGGAAGGTTAGACTTTTAGTGCTCATTGGCAAATAGCTAAAAAAAGATATGGTGGATAATGACATTTTGTGTGTTTTAAATTTGGTGGATATGCTTATAAAATGTATATTTGCATATAAATTATGAAGATAATGGAAGATAATGTAATCTATTTCAAGCGAAAGATTTACGATACAATGTTCAAGTGGAAGACTGAGCGTAACGGTGATACTGCTCTGCTTATACAAGGAGCTAGACGTATCGGGAAATCAACCATTGCGGAGGCATTTGCGCGTCATGAGTATAAGTCATACATATTGATTGATTTTTCGAAGGTGTCAAAAGAGGTAAGCGATTTGTTTAATGATATTTCAGACTTGAATTATTTGTTTATCAGGTTGCAATTCATCTATCAGGTACAACTGTATGAAAGGGAGTCGGTGATTATTTTTGATGAGGTCCAGCTACAACCTCTTGCGAGGCAGGCCATCAAGCATCTTGTAAAGGATCACCGTTACGATTATATCGAGACAGGCTCTCTGATATCAGTCCGTTCAAAGAGTCGTAATATCCTTGTCCCAAGCGAAGAAATGAAAGTAGACATGTATCCGATGGACTATGAAGAATTCAGATGGGCACTTGGAGATACTGCTACTATTCCGTTGCTGCGTACTGCATTTGAAAAGAAAATGCCATTGGGCGATGCAGTTCATCGCAAACTCATGAGGGATTTCCGCCTGTATATGCTTGTAGGGGGGATGCCGCAGGCTGTTTCAGCGTATATCAAGACGAACAATTTTACAGCCGTTGATATGGCAAAGCGGGACATAATTGCTCTTTATGAAGAAGACTTCGGAAAAATTGACGATTCAGGAAGAGCCAAAGCATTATACGATGCCATTCCGGCCCAACTCAGCAGAAACGCAATGCGTTATCAAGTGAGTAAGGCTATTGCGGATGAAAGGGCGGAAAGGATTGTGAATATCGTGAAAGAAATGGAGGATTCCATGACAGTTAATGTAGCGTATCATTCTGATGACCCGAATGCAGGACTGGCTTTGACAAAGAATGAAGAGTACTTCAAGATGTATGCGTCTGATACCGGTCTGTTTGTCACTCTTGCGTTCAAGGATGCCGACATTACAGAGAATGTGATTTATGACAAGCTGCTTAATGATAAACTTAGTACCAATATGGGGTATGTCTATGAGAATGTCATAGCCCAAATACTTAGAGCTACCGGAAAAAAACTGTTTTATCATACCATCCCATATGCCGAAGGAAAAAAGTATTACGAGATAGACTTTGTCATTCCGGACAAACATAAGATTTCACCAATAGAAGTGAAATCATCAGGCTACAAGACACATAAGTCATTGGACGAATTCTGCTCCAAATTCTCGGATCGGATAATGAACAAGTATCTGATTTATACCAAGGATTACAGGAAAGAGAATGGGATAGAGTATATTCCTGTGTATATGACAATGTTTTTGTAATTTGGATGAGCAGTGCGGATAAACTATGCAGACATTTCTTATCATTTTGCACTGCGATGCACCTTTTGCCAACTTCAGATAATTGTGACTATTTGATTTTTAGAGGAAAGGTACTAAAAAAGTATGAAACAGATTTGTACTTCACTACTGAATTGATGCCGCATTATTAAGTTTCTTCGGATCCGGAAGTTTGGCTCTTTGTTGGGAATAAAATGTAAATAATTATGTTAAAACGCGATGGATTATTCTTTAAGCTTTTGCAAAATATACTCGCGTATCTGTTCTCTTGCAACATCATATTTTGGTTCCAAGGAGGCAAAATTATTTTCAGGAATGAATTGACCAGCGAGTAACATAGCTATAACGTTCTTTGATGACAGACTGTGTCGTGAATATTTTAAAGCTATCTCTATACCTTTATGCATTCTAACTGAGCAACTTGCTCAATTATAGCCTCTATGTTAGCTGTCAAACCTTTATGCATTTTTTAGTAATTTGTTTAGATGTTGCCTTTCTACTCTTTCAAGATACCTTTCCGGCCCCTTAATACCAAAGTAATACATTGCAATCATAATATTCAGCATTCGCATATATTCGCCCTGTATTGCCATCTGTTCCCTCCAAACTTTCATAATCTGTTTGCGAGGGTATAGCTCAAACATGAGCTCAATGTCGTCCATATCAAGCACTGTGAAACATTTCTCTATAAGTTCGTTGTCGGGAATATCACTAAAAGAATTAATATTATACGACCAAAAGGCATTCTTTGCCACAAGTTGTTCACAAAGGTGGTTACGTAAAGATAGTTTTCTTTGCTTCACCGCCAGCAATGCCTGCTTTTTCATCAAATCACCGTCTGGCAAAGAGAAGAATGCCTCCAACTTCATTGCTAACTGTAAAGACATCTCTCTCTCTTGCCGCAAATAACATAGCTCAACAATTGACGAGAAATGTTTATTTCTAGGGAAACCTCTGCTTGCGATAAGCCGGAGTCAAGAATCAATTCATTAATATATTGTCCTATATTATAATTCATGTATGCTTATTGTTAACAAATTTGTTGACAAAACAAATATAAATATATTAATAAAATGCAAACTGAATGCATAATTGCAAAACTTGTTTGCTATAATTCTCTTCCCGATAGATATTCTATCCTCTTTTACGCTTTATTATCCATTGTTTCACCCTTTTGTAGCCCTCAACTCCCAATATTGTCAGCCCTCCATATTGAGATGTTTTGGTCAATCCAAAAAGGATTATCCACAGAACACCTTTGGCCTTGGCAGACAGATACTCAGAAGGAATGGCCATTTGCGCAAATGACAGTATGTAAAAAGGGATACATAGGGATAAGACAATCACCCCTGTGCGAAAAGACAGATTCTGTAACCATACTCTAAAACGTTGTAGCATCCTTTTCATTACCGGCCATTACTTAAGATTGCTCTATTCATCATGGAACAGGCGGCTACTTACCTATCTGCGCCTCTAAAAACTCTGCGGCATCCGCTACACAGTCGTTGCAGGCTCTAAGCACCTTGACTATCACTAGAAAGGCTTGACAGATTTGAGTACGATTAACTAATTCGTTTTACACTCTTAATATAGGTTCACTA
>UQWT01000082.1 GCA_900544815.1 uncultured Bacteroidales bacterium
GGATACCTCACGCCAAACGAAAAATTTAAACAAATTATTAATCAGAATTCTGTTGCATTTGCAAGTTGAATTCAGCTCATATTCCACTATATTGGTGGGGATTTGCCACAGCTCTGCTTATTGTGCTACCCATTACCATTGTTACGGTTAGTTTGAGGTGTTTGAGTGCGGCTACTGCTAATCCCATTGAGAGCATCAAGAGCGAGTAAAAAGTTCAAATAATAATAATGATGTTAAGAATTACAAAGATTTTACTATTAGCCGCAGGCTTGGCTTTTGGGCTTGTATTGGTTGCCAAAGTATGGTTTGAGAGAAGTTATAACTGTTTTCTTCCCGACAAAGAGCGGATATACCAGATTATACTAAATAGGTCTGCCCCCGGAGAGGAGATGAAACAGGGGACGGAGGTAGGATACGAAGTTGCCCCGGGGCTGAAATACTATTCTCCGTTGGTTGAAGAGGCGGCACGAGTTCGATTTCTCGACAGCTACTTTGATGTTGAGGGTGAAGATGGAAAGACATACGCATTTGCAGATATGTACTTTGCAGATTCAACACTCTTTAACATTATGCCAAGACCAATATTGGCCGGCAACATAAAGGAGGCGCTCTCTGTTAAAAGCAAAATTGCAGTACCAAAATCCATTGCTGTAAAATTTGCCGGGAGTGCCGAGGATGCAATAGGCAGGCACTATATAGTAGATGACGAAAAATACTTTGAGATTGCAGCAGTCTATGAGGATTATCCCCTCAACAGCGAGTTTGCGAGCAACCCCACATTCATCTCCATGCAAACCATAGATGAATACCTCTTTGGAAACTGGAAAAGATGGAGAGGCAGTGAATCCTTCAAAAGCTACATTAAAATAGCAAAAGGCAACAATATAGCAGAGGTAAACAGAGCCTTGGACAAAGCCTGCAAAGAGAATATACCCGTAAAAGAGTTAGAGGAGAAGGGGATGAGCTACAGTTTCTCATTAATTCCCATAACCAAAGTACATACAACATTCACAAATGCAGGAGAGGTATCAACAATAATGCTCATTCTTGCAATCATCCTGTTGGCATCTGCAGTACTCAACTATGTACTCTTTTCACTTGCGCCAATGGTAAAACGCTCTAAGACCGTTGCCGTCTTAAAATGCTACGGGGCAGATAAAGGAGACATTAGAAAACTCTTCCTAAAAGATACCTTTACAGATATTGTCATAGCACTTGCAGTGGCCGTCCTTGTTGTACTCACAGGGGCAAAGACAGTACAATATCTGCTTGGAACATCGCTGTTTGCAATGCTGCAGAACAACATACTCATTATCCTTGGGGGAATACTTGTTGCGTTGTTTTTTGTTGGCGGATACATCCCTGCCACAATCTATGGCAACATTCCGGTTACAGCCGCATTCAAGAACCTTAAAGAGGGGGCAAGAGGGTGGAAATACGCCCTTCTTTTCATACAGTTTACATTGGCAATGCTCTTCATCTCTCTGTTTGCTGTTGTAGTGCTTCAATACAAAAAGGTGACAGACTATAACGTTGGCTATGATTATACCAATCTTGCATACGCCTCATTGCTGAACACGTCATTAGAAAACAGAGTAGCCATGGTTAAGGAGGTTGAGCGGTTGCCGGAGGTAGAAAGTGCTGTGCTTGCAACCTATCTGCCATTTGACAAGCCATCCAATCTTAATGTTATGCTTCCCGACGACCCAAGCAAAAAGGTTCTCCTTTCCGCCGGGTCATTAGAGGGTGTAGGAAAAGGATACATTAAGTTGTTAGGGGTTAAGAAGACAGACGGTGAAGGGTTTGTTGAAGGACTTAACACAGACAATATTATGGTTAGCCGGAGTTTTGCAGAGAGATTGGCAGAGGCTGCAGGATGGGGAGACGGAGTTGTAGGGAAGAGCGTGGCATTAAGCTACTATGGGATGAGTTACGGTTCAAAGAAGATTTGCGGAGTCTATGAAGATTACCTTGTTGGAGACCTCAACGAACTTACCACAATCCCAACATTCATCTCATATTACGATTATGACAACTACATGCAAATGCAGAGCTCACCATATATGCTTCTTGTCAAACTCAAAGGAGACTACATTGACTCGTTCAAAAAGGTTGACGAATATCTGTTTGAAAGATTCAATGACGAATCCATAAGATTAAAGGACTACAATGCAGAGTACAAATCCCTTTACAGGGAGGGTAAGAGAATAAGAGATGCTATAATAATTTCAACCATAGCAATTCTTGTCATTACCCTTATTGGTGTTGCCGCGTTCTCCATGGAGGAGGTTAACAGAAGGCGTAAAGAGCTTTCAATAAGAAAGATAAACGGAGCTACAGTTAACGAGCTTGTATTCATGACACTAAAGAGACTGCTCTCATTGGCATTGGTTGCTGTTGCATGCGGAGGTGTTATGGCGCTCTACTTTGGAGGCATGTTTGTCAATCTGTTTGGTGTTAAAATAGCCCTTGGCTGGTATCTGTTTGCCGGTTGCGGCATATTCACCCTGCTTGTAATAGCTGCCATAAGCGTTATCACCGTATGGAGAAGAGCCAATACCAACCCCATAGAAAACATCAAAGCAGAATAGACAGGAAGTGTAAAATTTGGCAAACGCGAAATTAAAAGATTATTATTAACCAGTTAAAATGTAAAAGTTGTGAAACAATTTCTAAAAACACTATGGCGTTACAAAGTATCAACCCTACTCAACATATTGGGATTGGCGATTGCATTATCTGCCATGTATCTTATTTTGGTGCAGGTAAGTTTTGATTTCTCTTATAACAAGGGAATTAAAGATAGCGAGAGAATATATATAGCAGGCAGCAGAAGCTGGAAAGATTCAACAGCCTTGCAGACCTGGCTGTCACGGCCGATAGCAGAGGAATCTTTGGGAGCGGTAGCGCAGATAGAGGCTTTTGGGACAGGTGATTACGGTAGCTCACTAACATGTTCATACAAAAAAAATGATAATGAGATAGAGATTGATATTCAGAATGCACAATGGAGTTTAGGCCTGTTTAAAGTATTAGGGATTGAGATGGTTAGCGGAGGTTATGAAGAGCTTATTGAGGGAAAAGATGTTGTGATCTCTGAATCATTTTCACAAAAGACAGGTTTAGGCACAGGGGATATTATACTTAACAAGTATGGCAGTAAAGACCCATCAAAACAAAATATAATTATTAAAGGGATCTTTAAAGATCTGCCTAAGGTATCCATTTTCAGTGGGCTGGAGATGATTAGCAATATAGGGGACAATTACCTCAACGACAGGCAGGAATGGAGCTTTAATTACTATATGAAATTAAATGACGGCGTAAGTGAACAGGATGCTGCCAAAGCCATTCTCGATGCTCAAACGGCATATTTGAGGAGTGAATTTGCAAAAGACAGTACGGCAGATGCAAGTTCATTCAACGAAGCGCTCAATCATATTAAAATTACCCCTATCCCATTGAACTCATCATATTTTTCAAAAGATGAGGTACCGGGATTAAAGGGTAACAAAGGCACAACCGTAACACTGTTTGCCGTTGCATTCCTCATTATCATAATAGCCCTTATAAACTTTATAAACTTCTTCTTTGCACTTGTTCCGCTAAGAATAAAAGCTGTAAACACAAAGAAGGTGTTCGGCTGTTCATTGGCAAAATTAAGATTAGGATTCATTGCAGAATCGGCAGGCATAGTCTTTATAGCACTGCTCATAAGCTACTACATAGACTTCTATGTATCAAACTCCGCAATGGCCGGTTACTTTACAACATCATTGGGGTTTTCAAATAACATTACGGTATTCGCAGGGACAATAATTGCTGCAGTTATCATTACACTGGCCGGCAGCCTATACCCTGCATACTACATAACATCATTCAATACGGCATTTGTGCTAAAAGGGAGTTTTTCATCTACGAAATCCGGTATGGTTTTAAGAAACCTCCTTATAGGTATTCAGTTCTTTATCTCCATATCTCTGATTATCTGTTCTATATTCGTTAATCTGCAGCATAACTATATGCTCAACTACGACATGGGGTTCAATAAAGAGAATATGGTATCTGTCTATGGTTCAAATTCTATTCTTGATACTCCCGACAAACGGACAATGCTGGTAAACAGGTTTAAGGAGAACCCTTCGATTGTAGACGCAGCTTTCTGCGACAATAACTTCATTGCTCAAAGCCGCATGGGATGGGGAAGAGAATTTAAAGGGGAAAACATTCAGTTACAGGTACTTCCGGTATCTTACAATTTTGTAAAGATGATGGGAATAAGAATGTTGGACGGAAGATATTTTACCCAAGATGACGAACTTAAGGAGACAGGTATATTCATAATTAACGAGGCTGCAGCAAAACAGTACAACATAACGTTGGAGGATCAACTGTACGGCCATATAGGCCCGGCTCCTGTTGTTGGAATATGTGAGGACTTCCATTTTAGGCCAATGCAATACGAGACCATTCCCTTTGCCTTCTATGTTATGGGGACAAAACCTTGGAGAGCTCAGAGGCATATCTACATTCGTCTTGCACCGGGAGCAGATATTCAATCTGTTAAGCAGCATGTATGTTCTGTCATTAAGGAGCTGGCGCCCAACATGAGGAATGAGTGGATGAGTTTCAACTCTTTTGACGAGGAGCTTGGTTCAAGCTACAAGAAGGAGAGCCGGCTGTCAAATCTTATTACCATATTCTCCATAATATCCATAATCATCTCTTTAATGGGTGTGTTTGGGCTTGTAATGTTTGAGACTCAATACAGAAAGCATGAGATTGGCATAAGGCGTGTGCTTGGTTCGTCTATAGGCGACATCCTTAAGATGTTCAACTACAAATATCTTAAGATTATTGCAGTATGTTTTGTAATTGCCATTCCTGTTACATCTTACATCATTAACGAATGGTTCAAATCGTTTGCCTATCATACATCGCTCCATTGGTGGGTGTTTGCGGTGGCGTTGCTTATTGTTTTGGCCATTACGATTGTAACTGTAACGCTGAGGAGTTTGAGTGCGGCTACTGCTAATCCTGTGGAGAGCATCAAGAGCGAATAAAAAGTTGCCTAAATTGGGAATTGCTGTGTTATGCAATTCCCTAATTCATCCCAACTTACAGAGCCTATGGGCTCTCCATATAAGTAAACACGAGCTACACTTACCATTCAAATTCCTCCTTTTTATCTTTGACATAACCTTTAGATGCTCTTTTACGATTTCGTTTGTTAATTTTGTTTACCAATTCATAATATTCATTAGGGCTTAACTGCTCTTCCTCTACAAGTGGGATAAAAACATCAAGCATTCCCAAGGTTCGTAAAGCTCTGATTATTGACTCAAAATTTTTCAATTCTCCATCCTCCATACGTTTTATTGAAGAGATGGAAACTCCGGATTTGTCTGCAAGCTCCAGTTGCGACATATTCTGTTTCAAGCGTACTTTCTTGATATTTGCCGCAATTTTTTTACAAATTGACTTGAACTGAAAAAAGTTGACAGTTTTGAGAGCATAAATCAAACGAGTCAATGAGAGAAAGACACAAGCGAGAC
>UQWT01000083.1 GCA_900544815.1 uncultured Bacteroidales bacterium
ATATGAGATGAAGCTGCTGCCATAACTCCCTCATGTTTGTCTAAAAGACCGTCTATCACAGTTGCATTGGTCTGTGTACCACCAACAAGGAAAAATACCTTTCCCTCTTTCTCTTGCAGACCACACGCGCTAAGAATCAACCTTTTTGCGTTTTCTGTATGGCAGTCATTACCATAGCCTTGTGTCTGTTCCATATTGGTTTCAACAAGGCGTTGCATAATCAGAGGATGTGCTCCCTCCATATAATCTGTATCAAAATGTAACATAGAGCTTTATCTTTTTGTAGCTGCAAAGATATGATATAAACCAATAATTTGCACATTACTTGGCAAAACAAATAGAGTCCACTTATTCCGTTTTTCGCAGCAATAAAATGCCCACTTATTCTATTTGGACTTTATTTCCCGACAAAGTAGTTTATTTACAGAATTGAATGATGTTTTACATCAAACGACTAAAATGTAACAATATAGAAGTTTCCTTTCCGGTAAAATATAGCCAAAGCTAACGCCAACGCCAAAGCTCAATTATATAGAAGTTGCATTTACAAAATCAAAAGTTGTTCGGAAAATGCCATTCTGCATTCGGTTTGCTGTTTACTTTAATTTGTCTTTACTATAGACTACTAAAATTAAAATGTAATGAAACAGAAAAGATTAAAACGAGAAGATAAGAAACTCACGCTCTTTACATTTGCACAAAACATTGCCAATGAATTGGAGCTTGCCGGAAGAGAGAGAACAAAAGAGGTCTATTTTTCCGCCATAAACAGTTTTAAGGAGTTTAGAAAAGGTAAGGACATAACTTTTGATATGTTAAGCAATGGTCTTATGCTCTCATACGAATCTTATTTAAGAGACAAGGGGTTGTGTTCTAATACTTCATCATTTTACATTCGTGCAATACGAGCTATCTACAAAAAGGCAGTAGACAGAGGTTTGGTTGTACAGTCATTCCCATTTAAAGGAGTTTACACGGGCGTTGATGAAACTGTAAAAAGGGCGCTTAAGATAGAGTTGCTTAAAAAGATAAAGCATCTTCACCTGTCGGGAAGCTTGCAGTTTGCCAGGGATATTTTCCTGTTTAGTTTTTATACAAGAGGGATGTCTTTTGTTGATATGGCATTTTTAAAGAGAGATAATCTTGCAGATGGGGTTCTACACTACAGAAGAAGAAAAACAGGAAAGCTCATCTCCGTAAAATGGGAGGATTGTATGCAGGATATAGTTGATAAATATGGAGATGCAGAGTCTCAATACCTGCTGCCTCTCATTAGTGAGAATACAACTAATATAAGGCAGTCTTACCTAAATGCCGCACACACTATAAACAGAAATCTTAAAATTATAGGGAAAATGTTGTTAATAAGACACTCATTAACAATGTACGTTGCAAGACATACATGGGCAACATTGGCAAAGAACAATGATATACCAATTTATATAATCAGTGAAAGTTTGGGGCACGAAAGCATAAAAACCACACAGATTTATTTAGCATCTGTAGATAACGTTGCCGTGGACAATGCAAACAAAATACTTATCAATCTCCTATGAAACAATAATAGTACATAATACCTCTCTTTGCAAGAGAGGTACATAGCAATACAAAGTTAACATTTTAATAACTATAAAGCAAAATGACAATCTTTAATTTTAACACAATTGCCGTTATCAAATATTTAATTGTATCGTAATTATTTAAAATATAGCCGTTTATGCAATAATACCTCTCTTGCAAAGAGAGGTTGATACTGAATTCAAACTATGATGACTTTATGATATTGTTAGGCAATATATTTCTTGTTGTTGTCCTTGGTCTGCTGTTGTCTTTGGCGGTGGTAGTATTAATCTATTTGTTGTTACGAGGTCTGTACCGGTCATATTATCCAACACCACTTGGACTAATGGTCTTCTTTGTGTTGTTTGTTGTTCTGTTTTTTGAGGGGGCATTTATGACAGGGGCAATATATGCAAAGGGGTATGTAAAGGATGTTAAAAATTTTATTGAGGCCAACTACAGTAAAGACGAGCCAAATAATCATGGAGCTACTTATTATATTACAAACGAAGTAGTTAAAGAGATAGAGAATCAGTTTCCTGCATTAGAGTCGTATATATCATACATAAAGGATGATGATACAAATACCAATATCATGTCCAAAATAGATTCTGCAAGGAGATGGTTTAACAGATACATTGGAAAGAGGGTAATGGCAATAGTTATAATATCTGTCATTGGCGGATTCTTGGCCGGTATATTCAGACGAAAATACAGACCGGGTTACAGCCATGCAGAGTATGAAATGTATGATGGATAGACAACTCAAAAAAGGATAATAAAATAATTTAAAGATATATAAGCTTATGTTATCAGTTAGTGAAAACCATGTATTTATCGGTATAGGCGGTACCGGAGGAAAGGTTTTAAAAGCAATAAGAAAACGGCTGTTTCAAGAGACAACAGAGGAAGAGCGTGGCAAACTTCCGTTAGGATTTATCTATGTGGATTCAAGCATGGAGATGATGAATCCAAAAGATACGACATGGAAAGTTTTAGGTGGTAATTCGCAATTAGGAGAAGATAGCTTTCTATATATAAGGAGTGCAAAATTAAGCGATCAGTTAGAAAATGTGGATAACTATCCCGGTATTAGCAGTTGGATTGGTAGTAAGAAAATATGGAAGAATATAGTAGGGAATGTAGGCGATGATGGAGCTGCTGCCCAAAAAAGAAGATTGGGCCGTTTTCTTTTTGCATGCAGTGTAAATGAGTATGAGGCTATTTTAAAGAATCAGGTGCAGAGAGTGAAAGAGATAAGCGGAAACACAGATGTTACATTCCATGTATTTGCAGGTTTGGCAGGTGGTACAGGCTCCGGTTCTGTAGTTGATTTGGTAGCGCAGACCAGAAAGCATTATATCCCTAACCCTACAAGCGGGCTTAACTACAAGATTATATTATACTGTCAGATTCCGGAGCAATCACCACTTCCAAACTGGGACAAAGGGGCATATCATGCCAATGGATTTGCTGCATTGACAGAACTGAATGCTTTTAAGGTCAGACAATTCATACCAAGTGATGTAAGCGGCCAGTTTGACAAAGTTCCATACGACGGGAACGATTTCTTTAATGCATGTTTCCTATACACTAATGCTAACGAGAGCGGTAAAACGGTTAATACAGAAGAAGATCTTCCGGAAATAGTAAGAGATTATGTATATCATTATATAACACTTTCCGGAGATTCCAGTAGTTATGTTCGTGATTTTAAAGATTGTTACTCTACCGAAAATGTAGATCCAAAAGATGAGTATGATGAAAATGCAGTTGATTCAGACCTCAAGATTCCGGTAAGGAGCAAAGTCTTCAAATCATTAGGAATTAAGAGAATTGTTAATCCGGAGGAGGAGATAAAGGAGTACCTTACATATAGTTTTGCCCTTCAAGCATTATGCAGAATAAGATTCAATAATTGGTCAGATGAATTGGGGTACAGAGATGAGGCACTACCCGAGGATTACAGATCTATGGTCTTTGATAACAAGCAGTTCCTTAAGAGTGTATGCCTTACTGATGATCATCTTATGCTCTCTCTACCTGTTTTGGAGAGTGAGACAGAGCAGCATTGGAAAACATTTGTAGATGATTGGGAGGCGATAATGCCAATTATAGGGGATTCATCATGGAATAATAATCCCGACAATGCGTTGCAGGAGATGGCAAGGCTTTGCCAGGACAGATTTGAGAAGAAGTTCAGAAATAACGGAGTGCCAAATTTCTTCTCAGTAAAACTTAAGTCTAAGAGTGAGCATGCAAAACAGATAGCCGCTCTCATAGAGAAAAATCTGTTTGAGCAGTGGAAGAGCGGAGAACGTCCGTTGTACGGAATAGCACGTTTGGTTGCTACCATATCTGAATATGTTGATGAAAGCTCTAAGAGATTGCAAAAAAGGATTATTGACAATGAGACCAAACTGAACGATCTTTTGGATAAAAAGACAAGAAATGAACAGGAGTGGGGTAAGGTTGGCTTCTTTGGAAAACATCTGCTTGGAAGCAGAAAGGATCTTCATGCCAATCATATTCCTCTTATGAAAAAAATCTATATCCTTAAAACAGAGTTGGAGGGGCTTCATTTTGCCAAAGCACTTATTATGGATTTAAGTATGGAGGTAAGCAGTTTGAGCGACAGTATAAATGAGATGAACGAACGATTCAACACCGCGATTAAAGAGACGAAAAATAATATTAATATAAGATGTGTAGAGGAAAATACAGAGGAAAATTCCCAAAATGCGGTTGTAAGATACTATGACCCTGCGTTGGTAAGAGCTGTTACAAAAGTTTTGTGCTCATTAAAACAATACCAGAACGACCAATCCAAATCTGTCATAATGAGCATAGCCAATGTATGTGGTGCGGAATGCTCTTTTAATAAATTGGAGGAGAAGGTAAGCAAAGATGTTATTGTATCTATTTTAGAGAAGAGCTGCAGTGAGGCTGCTATATATGCCCATAATGATTTTGTTCAGAGCAACAGCAAGAAGGGTATATTGGGCAAAAATATAATAGACCAATTGTATGAGAAGTATGGTTCATCTGAACAATCTGACGAACTTAAGGCTTTTGTCAATAAGATGATGAAATCGGCAGGAACATATTTGACTTTTGACAGTTCGGAAACCACGAGACATCTTAGCAATAACGTAGCCCCATACCCGGGAAAAAATATAATGTTCCGCTCTACACTTATAAGTATACCTTCTGTTGCAGACAAAAATAAAGAGGCTTTTTTAAATAGGTTAATTGAAGCATTTAAATCTGCTACAGATGGGTACAGAAAGATTGGCTTAGACTTGAGCAGCACCAAAAAGAATGAGATCACAATAATGAATCTTACATACTGTTTCCCATTAAGGACAGTGAATGATCTTAAAATATTGAAGCAGAAGTACGATTTGATGGTGAATGATCCGCAGCAGGGCGAGATAAACAGATTGGTGCTGCACTTGGAGGGTGATGGTACACAATATCCGCCTCTCTTTGTGGAGAAATTCAGGCCCGAGAACTACCTTAAGGAGATGCTACTTGGCGTTGCAATGGGACTTATAAGTTATCAGGAGATAAATGATGGAACAGGCATAAAGTATTATGCCCAGCTTAAGGTTGACGATATGGGATTTACTCTTCCTCCTGTAGCGTATTGCAAAAAAATATCTGAGTTGCACGAATGTGAGAATGTTAAAAAAGCGGATATTCTTACCCTCAAGGATGATATAGACGCAAAGATGCAGAATGAGTATCTGCATGTTACGGCAAAAGCGGAACTGTCTAAAAAGGTTGTGGAACTCGCAAATATGGTATTGGGCGAGAGAAAGAACAATATATCAGATCCTGTATACAAAAAATATCTTGATGTATGCAAGGCCCTTGCAACAG
>UQWT01000084.1 GCA_900544815.1 uncultured Bacteroidales bacterium
TTTAAGGAGGTGAAAATTTGAATTATACTAAATTGGTTAGAGAATATTGTAAGAACAATAGCGGTGCAATTTTTGATGTGTCAAAGATAAAAGATACGGAATTTGCAGAAGTTCCGTATAAAACTTTGTTAAAGATATTAAATAGGCTTGAGGAAGAAAGCTTGCTTTCGGCTGTTTCCAAAGGAATTTATTTTATAGGCGAAAAGCCGGTGGACGAAGAGTTGATTTTCGACGAATACGTAGATGATAGAAAAGGAATGTTTGTCGGGTATCAATTGTTCAATGACGTGGGGATATCTGATTACGTTGACTGTAAAATAGAAATTTATACGAATAACATAAAGTCAAAGCAAAAGAGTGTAGGTCAATATTTTCTGAAGAAGGCCGATCTAGAGTTTGATGACGATACTATAGATTTAGTAGCACTATTAGAGATAATAGATACCGGGTATTCAATGGAAGGCTGTGATTTTATGGCTTACAAGAAAACGGTGGATATACTGTTACAATCATATTCTGATAGTGGTTTTGAGAAGATTATAAAAGCAATACGATATAAGTATTCTACTATAAAACAGTTGAGTGAACTGTTAAAGGCAAATAGCATAGACAATAACTGCATAGATACTTTTGAAAACACTTATAAAAACTCAATAAGGTAACGTCTAAATGATAATGGGGAAGTCTGAAACATCTGTTTTGGACTTCTTTCTATGTGTTGTCAAAACGACTTGAAAAATATGACGAAATATGGTATAATTGAAATATAATATGATTGGTCTTAAAATGCAATCTGCTTTGAGACTAAACAATGAGTGATAGTTTTGATAAGGAAATATTACGAAAAATGGAGGATGCCTAGACTTGTTTCCGCTCTTGTGTTTTTCTGCAATATTACTTAGTTGAATTAACTATTATTTTGAACATAAATATAAGTTTTAGGAGAAATCAATGGAATTCAATGAAAAACATTTAGAATTTTTGCAAAGCAATATTTCAAGGATGAATCAGTGTTCTTTTCAGATGAAAGGCTGGGCTATCACAATAGTATCTGCGTTAATAGCTGTTTATGTTGCAACCATAAGCAATGGATGTGGCGGTAATAAATTATTTATTTTTGTTGCCATAGCCCCTACTGTTTTATTTTGGGTTTTAGATTCATTTTACCTATCTAAGGAAAGAAAATTCATAGGCATTTATAATGATGTTATTCATAAAGAACAATGCAATGATGAGCTAAAAGTAAAAGATTATGAAATTCCTCTCAATAAATATAGAGGTTGGCGGTATTCTGTGTGCAATGCATTCATATCTCCTTCCGAAAGTATTTTATATGGTTTGATGGTGATTGGACTTATTTTATTGGGGGTTTTAATCTAAGATGAAAGTGTTTATAAGTTACCACAGAGCCGATAGTGCTTATAGAAAGAAAGCCATAAATATATTAAAAAGTCACGGAATAGATTATTATGTTGTTCCCGAAAATAAAAATTTTAATGGCAAATCTGCGGAAAGTATAAAAACTTATTTGTGCGAAAAATTAAAGCAATGTGATGTACTATTGTGTTTGGTTGGTCAAGAAACTTATAGACGTCCCCACGTGGATCACGAGATACATACCGCCCTTAAAGGAAATGTAGGCGAGAGATTGGGCATTGTTGGTGTTCATTTACCAAAACGAGAAGACAATTTACAAGCCCTTGATTTGAATACATTTCCTACGAAACTATGGGATAATAAAGAATATGTAGTATGGACTGAATGGGGAGATTTAAATAATGATATAATCTATTTGGTGCAAAAAGCCTATGAGCGGTCAATGGACGCTAAATATCAAACCACACATCGCAATTCTTGTATGCCTCTTAGGCAATCGCTTTATTACGATAATTAAGGAGAAAGTTTATGTATTCTAAGTTTAATTGTGATATTTCAAATTATTTTTATAACGAATATATAAATCAATATCATGAAACAGGAAGAAAAATATACGAGAATTTTCAACAGCAGTGTGAATGTTCGTTAAGGCCCTTTTTATTAGATAACGGGCATATAGATGGAACAGCAGTGAAAGAAACATGGTTTTCTATTGCAAAGGCGGATGTTTTTATTTCACATTCACATAAAGATATTGAAAAAGTAAAAGCCTTCGCTGGTTGGTTAAAAGAAAAATTTGGTCTTATAGCGTTTATAGATTCTTGTGTTTGGGGCTATTGCGATGATTTATTGAAACTAATTGATGATAGATTTTGTAAGCATCAAGATGGAAAGACATATGACTATAAATTAAGGAATTATACGACAAGTCATGTGCACACGATGCTTTCAGCAGCTCTATTAGATATGATTGATAGAACTGAATGCTTAATTTTTTATAATACACCTCAATCAATTTGTTTAAAAGACGAGTTGAATAAGGTGGATAACGCGGAAAAAACATTGTCTCCTTGGATATATTGTGAACTATCCGCAACAAGAGTTTTGAGATGTCAAAAACCTGATCGCTTAAAACGCCTGCGTGAAAGTTTTGAGCATCGTGATTCGTCTAAATTTAATGATAGTACATTACCGCACATTGAGTATGACGTTAGTGCAAGTATCAAAAATATGATAAAACTGGATGATAATGTACTAATGAAATGGGAGGGTAATCATACTACCGTTGAACATCCGCTTGATACATTATATAAATTAGTTGGTCCAAAATAATTTTTATTATACATAAAAAATGAGCACGATAAATTTGATAAAATAGTCAATAAATGACAGGCGGCATTCAAAAATGAAGGGCTATAAATGGGAATAGTAGTGTAGCTATTTCGTATGTGATAGCCAAACAAGAATAAAACGAACCGAAACTATTCGGTTCGTTTTTTCATATCTTTGGTTTGCAACAGGACTTGTGACAATGCAAGGCATTGTCTGCACACTCCGTGTGCCCCTGCACTCTGTACGGCTGGCGCAACGCTTTGCAAGTAAACTTGCTCGCTTATGCTATTACGCTCGGTTTACTCGCTACAAGTCCTGTTGTCCGCACCAAGTGTTATGTTCTATAAGTCTTTTCTTATAGAACATCATTTTTGCATTTTCAGGGGCATTTTCGCCCATTTTTGAGCAATTTCATAGCAAATTGTCAGACCGAGTAACGGAGAACCCGTTGCCCGGTCTTTTTTTAAGCCCAAAAAAAAGTGTGATTTCTCACTTGATATCAGTTAAACGATAAGCACCGTCCGGCAGGACTTGAACCTCGAACCAAGGAAACAAAAACCGTGAGAAACGCTCAAAAATATGGTGTCGCTTAACTTGTACACCTTACTCTTTACATTCCGTATAGATTTATGCTATAATATGGTTAACTAAAACGGGAGAGGTATAGGAGTCGGTCGATGAAGCAAGAGAAAGCGTACAAAATAAAACTCATAAAAATCCTTGAGATACTGCGCCAAGATTCGGACGAAGACCATTATATAGAGTCCACGGAAATACTGTCCAAACTTGCTGCTATGGGCATAGAGTGCGACAGGCGAACGCTGTACGGAGATATTGACGTTCTCAATGATTTTGGGTACGAAGTATTGTGCGAGAAGAACCTCGGCAAGCCGAATAAGTATTGCGTGGTGGACCGCAGCTTTGACGTCCCGGAACTTCGCATTCTTATGGATGCGGTGCAGGCATCGAGTTTTATTACACCGAGCAAAACCGAAGTCCTATTAGATAAAATAGCCGACCTTGGCGGTAGCCACCGTGCGGAACTCTTGCGGAGCAATATCGTAAAATTCAATACTACAAAGAGCGCAAACGAAAGCATCTTCTATTCGATAAGCGAAATCAACTTGGCGATAGAGAATAACAAGAAAGTGTCGTTTGAATACTTCGACTTCAACTCAAAGCACGAGCGGGTTTACAGACGAAACGGGAAACGGTATTTTGTCAATCCGCTTGCCACAATTTATGACGATGACAACTACTACCTGATATGCTACTACGGAAGATTTGAGGGCGTGGTGCATTATCGCATAGATCGAATGGACCGTGTCGAAATGGTCGTTAATCAACCTATAGACGTATATAAAGGAGAGCCGATCGATTTGAAAAGGCACAAAAAGACCTTGTTCGGAATGTTCCAAGGCGAAGAGCAGTTGGTAGAGTTCCAAGCCGACGCGAGTATTTTAGATCCGATATTTGATATCTTTGGAGATAAGGTGGAGATCACCCCGGACGAGAACGGCAAACTGCGTTTCAAAGCGGCGGTGCAGTTGAGTCCGACATTCTTTGGGTGGTGCTTGTCGTTCGGAGACAAATTGCAAGTCATAGGTCCGGATGAAGTGGTAGCAAATGTTACTGATTATATTCAATCATTGATGGACGGGTATAGAAAAGATAGGAGGAATAATTAATATGAGAGATAGAGAACCTTCGTTGTGGGATGTGTTGTTTGGAAAACCAAAGAAAAAGGTCAAAGAAAAGAAATCAAACATCTTTGATGACGATTGGGATGAAAGATGTTCGGAATGCGATGAGTATTACGAAGATTGCGAATGTGAAGATTGCCCTGACAATGACTGCAGAAACGAGGGAGGTGGCAGATAAAAGATGAGCAATGGCATTGTAGATCAAATCAAAAATATAATGGATATCGTTTGCCGTCTATCCATTGAGCTTGGCAATCCGATAACAGAAAAAGATTACATCATAGAAGATAGGGGATGCCCACATCAAAGCTCACAACTCCCCAAGGGAAAGTGCGCAGTATATATGTTTTTCTACAAAGACGAAGCACTAAAAATCGGTAAAGCAAACGAGAAGTCGAATGCAAGGTATTCATCGCAACATTATGGATTTAATGCGAGAAGTACATTGGCAAAATCTTTAGTTGCCGATAAAAGTATGTGGGAAACAGAAATGAATGAGGAAAATGCATCCGATTGGATAAAGGGTAATACTCATCGTATAAATATACTTGTTGATGCAAGTTGCGGAGATGCGGCGATTGAGTTGATAGAGGCGGTTATGCATTATGCTTTCAATCCAAGATATGAAGGAGCGTTGCATAGAAAAGGAAGTCGGTAGTACGTAAAAATGAAGGGGAGAGGTTGTATTATTCCCAATGAGTAATTTCTATAGCAATCATTATTTAAGTGTGCCAATATATAAGCACAAATCATTACCGATTGTCGAAACTGGAGAGTTCGACTTTTTCCGATGCGTTCCATTCCAAGATAGTTTTTATGGAAAAACTGTTAGCGAGTTGCATGCCGGGAATCTACGAATGAGCCAAGGAAGATATTCAAATATCTTTCCGGGAGAAAAAATTTCATACTGGGCAAGCGAC
>UQWT01000085.1 GCA_900544815.1 uncultured Bacteroidales bacterium
GTTCTATTGTATGCTTAGTAAAGCGATGTAAGAACAGGAAACATTAAAGTTCCCCAAAAAATGCAATACAGGATGTGTTATACATATTGTTGGCATTGTAAGACTGACTGATATTCATTTGTATATTTAAAGCTGTGATAATACAGGGCTTTTGTTGCGTAAAAAAAGTTTGATAAAAATTATAATATCCAAGAATATTATCTACATTTGTAATATTTTAATAAAATAACTACTAACGTTAAGAAATCTTAGAGAATTATTCTTTTATGGAAAACAAAATTATCGACGCACAAGATATTGTGATTCGTTTTACCGGAGACTCCGGAGACGGAATGCAATTGACTGGAACTCTGTTTGCAGATGCATCTGCACTGTACGGGAACGAGATATCTACCTTCCCGGATTATCCGGCTGAGATTCGTGCTCCTCATGGTACTGTTGCCGGTGTATCCGGTTTTCAGGTACATGTTGGAAATGGAGAAGTTAGAACTCCTGGTGACTATGCAGATGTGCTTGTTGCCATGAATCCCGCCGCACTTAAAGCTAACGCAAAATGGTGTAAGAAAGGTGGCACTATCATTTTGGATGAAGATTCTTTTGATGAGAAAGGTTTGGAGAAAGCAGGATTTAAGACAATGGATCCTATTGCAGAGATGAATCTTAGTGATTACCACATTGTATGGTCACCAATTACCTCTCTTACAAAGGAGAGCTTAAAGGATAGCGGATTAGATCTTAAGGCTATCGTTAGGAGTAAAAACATGTTTACTCTTGGTATGTGCTACTTTATGTTCAGCAGACCGCTGCATTTTACAGAGGCATACCTCGAAAAGAAATTTGCAAAAAAGCCTAATCTTATAGAGCCAAACAAGAAGGTTCTTAGAGACGGTTACAATTATGCACATAATATTCACGCTATACCTAATACCTATCGCATTGCTCCTGCAAAGGTTGCCCCGGGCAAATACAGAAGCATAAACGGTAATCAGGCTACTGCATGGGGACTTTTGGCTGCATCCGAGAAATCGGGTAGACCTCTTTATTGTGGTTCATATCCTATTACCCCTGCAACAGTTATCCTCGAAGAGCTTGCTATTCACAAGGAGCTTGGAGCAAAGACTGTTCAGTGCGAAGATGAGATTGCCGGTATTTGTACAGCTATCGGTGCTGCATACGCAGGTAACTTTGCTGTAACAACAACATCCGGCCCCGGCCTTTCTCTAAAATCAGAGGCTTTGGGTCTTGCAATGATAACAGAGTTACCTCTTGTTATTGTAGATGTTCAGAGAAGTGGCCCTTCTACAGGTATCCCTACAAAAACAGAGCAGACAGACCTTAATCAGGCCCTTTACGGAAGAAACGGAGAGTGCCCTATTATGGTAATGGCTGCAAGAACACCATCTGATTGCTTTAGAGCAGCTTTCTATGCAGGTAAATATGCCATGGAGCACATGATGCCTGTCATCCTTCTTTCGGAGGGCTTTATAGGTAACGGTTCAGAGCCTTGGAAGATCCCTTCTATGAGTGATTTCCCGGAGATTCACCCACCTATTATAGATAAGTGTGAGGGCAAGTTCAAACCATTTGAGAGAGACCCTGAGACATTGGTACGTAAATGGGCTTTACCGGGCACTCCGGGATTGGAGCACAGAGTAGGCGGCCTTGAGAAAGATGAGAACGGAGCAGTTTCATCTGATCCTTTAGTTCACGACAGAATGGTTAACGCCAGAGCAGAGAAGATTGCGAGAGTTGCCAACTGCATTCCACCTCTTGAGGTTGTTGGAAAACAGGAGGGTGATGTCCTTATCGTTGGCTGGGGCGGTACATACGGACACTTGTACACAGCAACTAAGGAACTTTTAGACGAGGGGGCAAATGTTGGTTTTGCTCATTTCGATTACATTAATCCTCTTCCTAAGAATACTGTTGAGGTATTCTCTAAATTCAAGAAGATTATTGTATGCGAGCTTAACTCGGGCCAGTTCGTCAACTACCTAAGGGCAAAAGCTCCTCAGTTCAAATATGAGCAGGTTAATAAAGTACAGGGCCAGCCTTTCATAGTTAAGGAGATAGTTGAGGCCGTTAAAGCGTTATAATCAATAAAAATCACTGCAATGAAATATACATCACAAGATTTTAAAAGCGATCAGGAAGTAAAATGGTGTCCCGGATGCGGTGACCATGCCGTACATGCATCTGTTTTAAGAGCTATGCCTGAGGTTTGTGAGGCATTGGGCTATACTAAAGAGAGATTTGTGTTTGTTTCCGGTATTGGTTGTTCATCGAGATTCCCATACTATATGAATACATACGGATTCCATGGTATTCATGGTAGAGCAACGGCACTGTCTACAGGTATGAAGGTTGCCAATCCAACCTTGTCTATATGGCAGATGACAGGTGACGGAGATGCCTTGGCTATTGGCGGTAACCACTTCATCCATGCGATAAGAAGAAACATAGATATTAACATCATATTATTCAACAACAGGATTTACGGTCTTACAAAAGGACAGTACTCACCTACATCAAAACTTGGTCTTGTTACAAAGACCTCTCCTTACGGAACTGTTGAGTATCCTTTCAATCCTGGTGCGTTGGTACTTGGTGCAAGGGGAACTTTCTTTGCCCGCAGTTTGGATTCTGAGCTTAAGCTGAACCAGGAGATAATGGTTGCTGCTGCCAAGCACGATGGTACATCTGTTATGGAGATGCTCGTAAACTGCGTTATCTTTAACGATGGAACACACCTTGAGTTCTCGGAGAAATCTGTAAGGGCAGACAGAACTATTGTCTTGAGACATGGCGAGCCTATGATCTTTGGTGCAAACAGAGATAAAGGACTTATCCTTGAGAACATGAAGCTAAAGGTTGTGAAGATTGGTGAGAACGGTATAACAGAGAAGGATATCCTTGTTCATGATGCCCATACAGACAATATTGGCCTTCACAGCATGCTTGTTGATATGAAGTATCCAGATTACCCTGTTGCACTTGGCGTTATAAGGGATGTTGAGGATATGACATACGACGACAGAGTAAGAGATCAGGTTGCCGAGGTTAAGGAGAAGGCAAAAATCAAATGTGTAGATGATCTTCTTAATTCAGGTGCTACCTGGACTGTAGAATAGTTGTCGGGAAGAAAAATTTAATGATAAGAGAGATTTGTAGAGATAAACTCTAATTTTATAAACACTAAATAACATTTATATCAGTATGAAAACATCTGAGATAATGGCTAACCTTAAAAGGAAATATGGCCATGAGCCTGAGTACCTTCAGGCAGTTCAGGAGGTTTTGGAGTCTATAGAGGAGACTTATAACCAGCATCCTGAGTTTGAGAAAGCTAAAATTGTAGAGAGAATTGTTGAACCGGACAGAATCTTTACTTTCCGTGTTACATGGATTGATGATAAAGGTGAGATCCAGACTAACTTGGGTTACAGAGTTCAGTTTAACGCAGCTATAGGCCCATACAAAGGTGGTCTTCGTTTCCACAAAGCTGTTACCCCTTCTATGCTTAAGTTCTTGGGCTTTGAGCAGACTTTCAAAAACGCTCTTACTACTCTTCCTATGGGTGGTGGTAAAGGTGGTTCAGATTTCGATCCTGTTGGAAAATCTAACGCCGAGATTATGCGTTTCTGCCAGGCTTTCATGTTAGAGTTGTGGCACAACATTGGTCCTGATCAGGATGTTCCTGCAGGTGATGTTGGAGTTGGCGGAAGAGAGATTGGTTTCTTGTTTGGTATGTACACCAAACTTGCTCGCCAGTACAACACAGGCGTTCTTACCGGCAAAGGTCTTAACTGGGGTGGTTCTAAGATCCGTCCGGAGGCTACAGGTTTCGGCGCTCTATACTTCACTCAGCACCTTCTTCACAAAGCAGGCAAGGATGTTAAAGATAAAACTATCGCTATTTCAGGTTTCGGTAACGTTGCATGGGGTGCTGCTACAAAAGCAACTCAGTTAGGTGCTAAGGTTATCGCTATCTCAGGTCCCGATGGCGTTTGCCATATCCCTGCAGGTTTGACTCCTGATATGATAGATTATATGCTAGAGCTTAGAGCCTCTAACAAGAACATCGTTTCTCCTATGGCTGAGAAGTTCCAGGGCGTAACATTCACTCCTGGTAAGAAAGCTTGGAGCGTTAAGTGTGATATAGCACTTCCTTGCGCATTCCAGAACGAGCTTAACGGTGACGACGCTAAAGAGCTTCTTGCAAACGGTACATGGTGCTGCTGTGAGGTTTCTAACATGGGTTGTACTCCTGAGGCTATTAAAGCATTCCAGGATGCAAGAATCTTGTTTGCTCCTGGTAAGGCTGTAAACGCAGGTGGTGTTGCTACTTCAGGTCTTGAGATGACTCAGAACGCTATGCATATTAGCTGGTCTGCAGAAGAGGTTGACAAGAAACTTCACGAGATTATGCAGAATATCCATGAGGCTTGCGTTAAATTTGGTACCGAGCCAGACGGTTATATCAACTATGTTAAAGGTGCAAACATTGCAGGCTTTATGAAGGTTGCTAATGCTATGCTTGAGCAGGGTATTATCTAATCGGCGAATAGTAGATTATTTTATATGGGAGCAGTCTTTAATGGCTGCTCCTTTTTTTTATTTATTCGTAGCTTTTTCTACAAAATCTAAACAAAAAGTTAGAAGCAAAGATTAAATATTATGATTTTATTATAAATACATACCGAATTTTATCTTTTTTTATACAAGAAAGTTTGTTTTGTAATTTTTTTATTATATTTGTAAACTCGTTTATTCCGAGGTTTCAATTGTAAATCTGTTAGGATTACTGTATAATAGGCAGTTGACGGGTTAAACCTAGGAATAAGGATGGAAGAGAGCAGTTATTATTAGATAATTCTTAACATATTTTTAACTTTATTTAACTAAATCAACATCTCCGATGTGTTTAGCAAATATTAGATGATAAACAAATTTGTGAAAAATTGATTATCCATTTTAACTGTTTTAAAAACTTTTTTACCATTATTGGTTGTGAATACGTTTAATTATTACGCGTAAAAGCCCTATGATTGTTGTTGACAATTTTTTTAATTGATTATTATTTTACAATTTTGTAGACGAGGAAGAGAATAAATAACATTAATGCGGATAGTTTTT
>UQWT01000086.1 GCA_900544815.1 uncultured Bacteroidales bacterium
TCCAATTTGGCAACCCTGTCTTTTACATCCTGGATCTCTTTCTTAATCTCTGTGTCATCGTAGTCATCGCCGCAAGAATAGAAGCTCGCCATGCAGAGACTCGTCAAAGCTAATACGGTAAGGCAGCGTGTTACCGCTTTACCGAATAAATTTAGTTTGTTCATAAATGTTATAAATGTATTACTATTGTTGTCGTATGTTATGGCTCATCTATCTGTAAGTTAAGAGAGCTAAGTTTATTGTTGTATTTTTTCGTGGGCAAATGTAGGTATTTTTGTTCACAATATGTGCTATATTTGCGCAGTTTTACATATAAAATATGCTTAAGGTTAAAGATAGACGTGGTACTTTAAGTGTAAAGTACGATTCATTGCTTGAACATTTTGGTGTTGACAATGTTACCCCGTTGTGGGTTGCGGATATGGATTTTGAATCTCCGCTATGTGTAAGGGAGGCTCTTGAAAAGATAGTTTCGGGGGCTGTTTACGGTTATAATATTATTCCTCCAAAATTTTTTGAAACAATCCAAGAGTGGGTAAGAGATGTTCAGGGTTGGAAAATAGAGAAGGAGTGGTGCAGTTTTATTCCCGGAATAGTAAAGGGGATAGGTTATGTGATCAATCATTTTACAAAACCCGGAGATGGAATTATAATTCAGCCGCCTGTTTATCCTCCATTTACAAATGTTCCAAAAGGAAACGGAAGAAATATTCTATATAACCCATTAATAAGGGTTGAGGATGGCGGTTATAGGATGGATTTTGATAATTTAGAGGCTGTCGCTTCGAGAGATGATGCTAAACTTATGATTTTGTGTAATCCTCATAATCCTTGCGGAATAGCATGGGACAGAGCGTCTCTTGCAAAGGTTGCGGATATATGCCTAAGACACAACGTACTGGTTGTGTCAGATGAGATTCATGCAGATATGCCGCTTTCGGGGACTGTACATATTCCGTTCGCAACTGTTAGTGAGGCTGCGGCAATGAACAGCATTACTTTTGGTGCACCGTCAAAAACATTCAATATGGCAGGAATCGTTAGTTCTTTCTCTATTGTACCAAATGATAAGATAAGAGAGGAGTTCTATACTTGGATGGATGTTAATGAACTTAATTCTCCAACAATTTTTGCAACCGGAGCAACCATTGCCGCATATACAAAAGGTTTGGAGTGGAGAGGGGAGATGTTGGAGTATATAGAGGATAATGTGAATTTTACAATGGATTATTTTAAGCGGAATATTCCATTGATAAAGCCTGTGAGGCCCATGAGTTCATTCTTGGTTTGGTTGGATTGCAGGGAGCTTTGCAAAGCTATAGGGGGGGCGACACCGGATGCTGCTACTCAGAGGAGATTGGTTAATCTCTTCCTTAATGACGCCGGTCTGGCTCTTAATGACGGCAGTGCCTTCGGACCCGGTGGCTTTGGGTATATGAGGCTTAATGTGGGTTGCTCTCTCGAACTTCTTGCGGAGTCTTACGAGAGGCTTAGAGTAGCTGTCGGGAAGAATATAAATAATTTACTAAAATAAGATACTTACAATGAAAAAGGAAAGTTATGCTTTGGGGATGAGCTTGGCTCATAATATTTTATCGTCAGGAGTGAGACATCTTAATGTAGAGGCGTTTGTTGAGGCGTTTACAGCTGTAATGAACGACCAACCTCTTGATATGAGTAACGAAGAGGCTCAGGAGGTGCTGAATGAGTATTTTACAAATCTCCATGCAGAGAACGTTAAGGCGCAGAAGGCTAAGGGTGAAAAGTTCTTGGAGGAAAACAGTTCTAAAGAGGGGGTTGTTACACTTCCAAGTGGTTTGCAGTATAAGGTGGTAAAGAGCGGTAACGGAAAGTCCCCAAAGGCTCAAGACCAGGTTGAAGTGCATTATGAGGGCAGGTTGGTAGACGGACAGAAGTTTGATAGTTCGTACGATAGAGGTGTGCCTGCCGTTTTTGGCGTTACTCAGGTTATTCCGGGATGGGTTGAGGCTCTCCAACTTATGAAAGAGGGGGATAAATGGCAACTCTATATTCCATATAATCTTGCGTACGGTGAGCATGGTGCAGGTGAGCAGATCCCGCCTTATTCTGCACTTGTGTTTGATGTAGAGTTACTGAAAGTCAAATAAAAAGACAACTACAGCTTATTTGGCTGCACACTCTTTTTTGTGATACATTTTAGTATTTTGGTATTGCAATATTCACTGTTTAAGATAGCCTGCCTACAGGTATCGCCTGTTAGCAGGCTATAGACAAATTAAAAGAATATAACATATATGAGATTATCAGATTTAAGGACCGGTGAATCTGCTGTAATCGTAAGAGTTTTTGGACATGGTGCCTTTAGAAAACGATTATTGGAGATGGGGTTTGTTCCCGGCCAGATTGTTACTTCGGTTTTAAACTCTCCGCTTAAAGACCCTGTTAAGTATAATGTAATGGGTTATGATGTGTCTCTAAGGCATTCGGAGGCCGAGATGATAGAGACAGTTTCTGAGTCAGAGGCTTCGAGTACGCATCTTTTGAGCCATCTTGCCGAATATGGGGTGGTCTCCTCTAATTCCCCTTTAGAGAGAGCAAAGCATTTTATAGATTCAAAGAAAAAAGAGATAACTGTTGCCCTTGTGGGCAATCCAAACAGTGGCAAGACATCCCTGTTTAATGCCCTAACCGGTGGAAAGGAGCATGTTGGGAATTACAGTGGCGTTACCGTAGATGCCAAAATGGGTTACCTTGAATTTGAGGGGTATAAGTTCAAGGTGGTTGATTTGCCCGGTACTTACTCCTTGTCTGCATATTCTCCTGAGGAGAAATATGTTAGGGCATTTCTGTATAACGAGATGCCTGATGTTATAATCAATGCCGTTGTTGCCTCTAATTTGGAGAGAAATCTCTACATAACCACGGAGCTTATTGATATGAGCCAGCAGGTTGTTGTTGCACTTAACATGTATGATGAGTTGGAAAAAAGCGGTGCGGAATTGGATTTTGAGCTTCTTGGAAAGATGGTTGGTATGCCTATGGTTCCTGTTGTGGCAAAATCGGGGCGGGGAATAGATAATCTGTTACGTACGGTTCTGAGGGTTTACCTTAACGAAGAGGATAGTGTAAGGCACGTTCACATTCTTTACAGAGAGGCTGTGGAGAATGAGATAAAGGCTTTGTCCGGTGAGATGAAAAAGACAGGAGAACTCCCGTTGCAGTTTCCACCGCGTTACTGGTCTATAAAGATGTTGGAGGGTGATGCAGATATAGATGAAAAATTAAAACATTGTCCCTCTTTTGAGAAATGGGAAAAATTGGCAGAGGCAGGGGCAAAAAGGATTGAACGCCAAACCGGGGATATTGTAGAGACCGTAATAAGCAACGAAAAATATGGATTTATAGATGGTGCGCTAAAGGAGACATACACCCCGGGAGAACATGAGCCAAACCAAAGAACAAAGTTTATAGATAAGCTCGTGACAAATAAATGGTTGGGCTTTCCTATTTTTTTCTTTCTTATGTGGCTTATGTTCACATGCACATTTGTTTTGGGTGCCTATCCGCAAGATTGGATACAGATGGGGGTTGATTGGCTCTCCGGTGTAATGCAGAATACTCTTTCAGAGGGACCTTTAAAGGATCTCCTTGTTGATGGAATAATAGGTGGCGTTGGTGCCGTATTGGTCTTTCTACCCAATATAGTTATACTCTATCTCTTTATATCGCTAATGGAGGATTCGGGTTATATGGCGCGTGCTGCATTTATAATGGATAAGATAATGCACAAGATAGGGTTGCACGGAAAATCTTTTATCCCTCTTATTATGGGCTTTGGCTGCAATGTGCCGGCAGTTATGGCAGGGCGTACAATTGAAAGTTACAGCAGCAGGATAATAACAATTCTTATTAATCCGTTTATGTCTTGCAGCGCCAGGTTGCCTTTGTACCTGTTGATGGCTGGAATATTCTTCCCGACACATGGTGCTTTGGTACTTGTGGGAATGTACTTTACAGGTATATTGGCAGCGGTGATCACAGCACGGTTGCTTAGGCATACTCTGTTCAAGAAAGATGAAACTCCGTTTGTAATGGAGCTTCCACCGTACAGAATGCCTACGGCTATCTCTATTTTAAGGCAGATGTGGGGAAAGACAGAGCAGTATCTTAGAAAGATAGGAGGTGTTATTCTTATAGCATCCATAATAATATGGGCATTGAGCTATTTCCCAAGGTCTGAGAAAGATAATGCCAATGTAGCAGAGCAGGAAAATGCCATGGAAAACTCATATCTTGGCAAAATAGGCAAGTCTGTTGCTCCTGTGATGGAACCTGTTGGTATTCAATGGAAGGGTACTGTTGCCTTGCTTACAGGAACTGCTGCAAAAGAGATTGTCGTGAGTACAATGGGTGTACTTTACAGTGGCGGTGCAGATGAAAGTGCAGCGCAGGATGAGACGGCAGACAGGTCTTTGGCGGCACAACTTAGTGCATCCGGAGACTTTAACAGTGCCTCTGCTCTTGCATTTATGGTATTTGTGCTCCTCTATTTTCCTTGTATCGCTACATTGGGAGCTATAGCAAATGAGACAGGCAGTTGGAAATGGGCTGTGGCATCTGCTTTGTATAATACTGCATTTGCGTGGGTAATGGCATTTATAGTATATAGGATTGCATTATTGTTTATTTAAGATTATTATGTGGCAGGAAATTTTAGTTGGAGTGCTTGTTGGAATAGCACTGTTAGCTGCTCTCCGCAGGGCTTTCTCCAAAAAGAGGGGATGTGGCGGATGTAGCGGTTGTAGTGGATGTAATAGTAAAGATTGCACAAATAGGTAAGAAACGGCTGCCAAAACGGCAGCCGTTTCTTCTTGACTTTTATAAATTTAATTGAGTATCCACATCTCCGCCGTCACTTTTGACACTGCTATCTGTAACGGGTGCAGGAAATTGTGGTATTGTAATGTTTTGGGCTACAATCTCCGTAAAGTAGCGGTCTGTTC
>UQWT01000087.1 GCA_900544815.1 uncultured Bacteroidales bacterium
AATTAAATTTCTCTACTCCTAAGGATGAGTTTTTTAAATTTTTATTGTAATGTTGCACTTGCTTTTTGACTCTGCCCAATTGCATCGAACCGGCTGTTTCTTTGATATAAGCAAATAAATTTCTATAATTGCCATTCAATTACAATAAAGAATACACTATGAGGCCGGAGACCAAAGCAAGTATAAAAACCGTGTTGTTGTTTGCAATAACACTGCTCTCTGCAACACTTATCCTTGCCTACTTCCATACTTCAAACAGCAGATTAAAGGTAAACAGAGCCGTCATAGAGAGACAACAGAGTTCCCTTGCTCTCATAGACAGTCTTATAAACTCAATAGATAAAACACAACGTTCTCTACAGGTGTACCCTGCTGGCCGCGAAGCGTTACGGGCAAATGTTATTACCCAATATATTAGCAGGGTAGACAGCATAGCCGGCAAGCTTAGTATTATATACAAAGAGGAATCTTCAAACCTTAAGGAGTTGCCAAGACTTTTATATACTCAATACGAGAATATAAAGATTCTTAACAGCGAATTTAAAGAGAACAACAGGTTGGAGGAGCTGAGCACAAAGCTCAAATCTGCAAAAGAGTACAGAGATACATCTGTTTATGTAACACAGATTAACGATACAGTTATCTCATTACCACCCAGAAGAGGCTTCTTTAGAAGATTCGCAGACCTCTTTAGTCCTAAAAAAGATACGGTAATAACTGTAAATGCCAGATTCGATACTGTAAAAAGGATCAATCCTGATACCCTTAATCTCTATAGCGAAGCAGACGATTTGGCAATGGAAGCTTTGTCAGACTACAACAAGAGCTTGGAGAGTATTGTCAAAAGAATAAATGTGGTAATAACCGCAAATAGCAGATTAGCATATAGAATATACAGCATATTGTACGAATTGAACGGACGGATGCTTGGATCTGTTTTGGAATCTGTATCTGTAACAGAGAGAGAGGCAGACAGTAATTATGCCTTATCACTTGCCGGCGGAGTATTGGCCCTTTTGGTTATAATCTATTTTGCCATAACAATTATAAATGACATAAAGGTTGCACAGAAAGCATCCAGAGCCATTGAGCAGGCTAATAGAAAGATTTTGGAGGTTATGGAGAGCAGGCACAAACTTATGCTTGCAACCTCGCACGACATTAAGAGCCCGCTTAATTCAATCATAGGCTACTTGGAATTTATAGAGGGTTATCCCGCAGAGACAGGCTCAATGAAAAACTCCGCAAAATATATCCTTGCCCTGCTGGAAAACATGCTCAATTTTTCAAGCATTGAACAAGGAACCCTTACCGTAACCAAATCTGAATTTGACTCAAATACCGTCCTAACGGAGATCTGTGGAATGTTCAAGCCGCTTGCCGATGCAAAACAGCTTCATTTCAGCTGTAACAGATTAGAAAACGGAGTTATAATCTCAGATGAGATGAAGCTGCGTCAGATTCTCATAAACCTCGTTTCCAATGCTGTAAAATATACCGTAAAAGGGGGTGTAACCATTTATGCCTGTGTGGATAAAAGCTCGGAAGGGAACAATCTTTTAAACATTAAAGTAAGCGATACCGGTGCAGGCATAGAGGGCAAGGATATGGACAAACTCTTTAAGCCGTTTGTCCGGGTGGAGAAAAACAACACTTTAGCAAAGGGCTCCGGATATGGTATGTTTGTGGTAAAGGGGCTTGTAGAGCTGCTTGGCGGCACAATAGATGTAGATTCAAAGGTTAACGAGGGCACAACTTTTACTGTCTCTATTCCTGTTTCGCTTCCCGACAAAAATTCCTGCAGAGAGGAGAAGAAACTTATCAGTTGCAAGCGGATAGTTGTATTTGATGATGAGCCGGATGTGGTAAATGCTGTATCATCTATGCTTGTATCTATAGGAATATGTATTGATGAAGATGACTATGACTGCATACTTACAGACATGGATATGTGCGGAATAACCGGTTTTGATGTACTCGCCTCTGCAGGTGGAGTCCCTGTGGTACTTATGTCGGGAAGAGGAGATATAACAGAGGAGATTGCCATAAAGGAGGGATTTGCAGCATTTATTCCAAAGCCTGTGACTATTGACAAGTTAAAAGCGGTATTTACGGGTAATGTATAATTTGAAAATTAACTTTAACAAAATATATTATGCTTAAACATATTGTAATGTGGAAATTCAAGGAGGGCGCAAACGGCAAAAGTGCACATGAGCATGCCCTTTGGATGAAAGAGCACCTTGAGGCTCTTGTTGGAGTTGTTCCTCAGATTAGATCTTTGGAGGTTGGCGTTAATGAGATCCCTAATGACGGTTCCTTTGACGCTGTCCTTACCGTATGCTTTGACAATGAGGAGGATCTAAAAAAGTATAAAGTAAATCCTAACCACAAAGTAATATCTGAATATTGCAAGGAGGTTAGGATTACAAGATGTGCGGTGGATTACTATTTATAATCCCCATTCGCTCGGGTTGCAGGTAGACTCAACCTGAGCTTCCACTGTTTTTGGAAGGTTTACAAAGAAATTGACACCTGTCTTCTTTTCAATATCGTCTATACTGTAGGCGTATGTTCTTGAAATTTTGGCTTTGGTGTCATAATTTTTATGCTCTAACCAAAAACCTATACCTTTATAGGTGGCGGTAGAGCCGCTTTTCTTCATTCCTACAACAACTTTGTAATAGTAATTTGGGACGGCAATATGGCTTACACCTTTTTTATCTGTAACATATTTGACAGATTCCACTCCGCCAACTGTTTTAAGAACAGCTCCGGTAACAACATAAACGGTGTCGTAACTGCTTATATATCCCCTGACTTTATCTTCTAATGAACCCCAAATGCCACCGTTAAAACCATTTTGTAGCTGTGGTGTCATATTGGAATAATAGAATGTCTGCACATTCAGCTCCCTGCTACCTAATCTGTCTGCCGAGGCAATCTGATGTCCTCTGCTGTAACCGCTCATTGTATAGCTTATTTGGGATTTGGCAGGAAGCAACGGATCTGCTTTGAAATCATCAGTTCTATCTGTATTCTTTGCTGTGTACTCTTTTGTGAGCGGATATGCAACCCAGTTGGCTATCTTGTTGTCAAGGTCAAAATTAAGCGCGTAGTTTCTTACCTCTCTGCCATTGAGCGTAGCATAATGGAATATGGTTTTCAGCATGGATGTATTTGCACCGTAATACGGGGTTTCCAAATGTCCGTCCGGTGTGTTTAGATCATCTTCACCATCACCACCTGTAGAGCCTCCCTCAACATTAACAGTAAATTTTGTCACCTTCCCCTGTTCAAAATCAAATGCCTGAGCTCCGCTCGACGGTACACTTACAGTCTTTGTATATGTAGCTCCGTTTGTTGTGGTTACAACAACAGATATGCTCTTTCCCTTGCATTTGAAAGGTGCAATACCAAACAGATATGAATTGCCGGTAACGTTGCCAACATTTAGGGTAATTGTATTTTTACTGCTTTTTGCTGCATCTAAGTTGTACTTTTCTAAAGAGTTGTATTTCTCATAGTTAAAGTAACAGGTTGTACCGGCAACATTTTGTGGAAATGTTAATGTAACGGTACTTATCTTCTCTCCATCCTTAACACCCTTAATTATAGTATTACCGTACGCCGTAGCATGATGGAAGGCTCCCAAATCTACTGTTGCCCCGCTTGTAAGCTCTGCTTTTGTGTAGCTCTTCTCTGCATATAGAACCTGTGCTTTAGGATCGCACGAGCCGGTTACAGGGGTCTGTATATCCGGTAGATAGATGTAAAACTGCTTATATTTGGAACTTATTCCCGTACATCCCGGTTTATTGTTATTTGAGTTGTTCTTGTCATATACCCCTTTGGGATATACAACCCAGATTGTGCCTTTTTCTGTAGGAGTCCCGCTAAGAGTAACATTATTGAATGCCGTGCTTTCACCGCCATATACGGCAGATGCCTCTACCGGGTAATTCTCATCCAAAAAAATCTGTACTTTGTCATTAACATTCCATATAACAGGGTAGGAGTTACCCTCTATATGGCCAAAGACGGTTCTTGTCCCCTCTGACGATGAAACAAAATTCAGTGAAACAGTTCCGTTTGGATTATCCGTAAGGTTGTTGTCCTTGGAACAGGAAACAAAAGCAATTGCTGCCGTGGCAATTAAAATAAGTGATTTAAAGATTCTTCTCATTACTGCAAATAGCTTAAAAATCTATAGAACGTACCCTGCAGACACAGGGTGGTTTCGTATAAATTTTTCTAAATATTACTTAGTAGGTTAACAAGTAGTGTAGATTCTAAGTTAACGTTTTAACACGTTGTGTGAAAAACTTCCAAAATTATATATTTTTATGCGTTTGGCAAATATATTACCTGCAACTTTTTAAATATCTGCAAAAAATTTTAACAAGTAGGGCAGATAGCTGTTTAAACAGATGCATGGAGGTTTTGGCTCTATAAGCGCTTCTACGTCACCCCTTATAATAATGGACGGTACTCCGTATGAAGGGTCGTTTAACTCAATTCCGCCTCACGATATTGAGTCTATAACTGTGCTTAAAGATGCAGCTGCAAACTCTATGTATGGAGCGCGTGGCTCAGTAGGACATGAGATAAAGTCAGGTGCATACATCCTTTACGGACACATGACAAACTTTGTTAAACCAAAGAACTTTTCGTGGAAATTATCACTTAACGGAACCCACTAAAGGAATAAGATTACAAAACTGCCTTCAGATTATCCTGCAGAGGGAAAACAGATAGGGCGCATTCTGGCGTGAAAAAGGGGGCTCTTTTTATCTGTTTATCTTTCATTCTGCGCATAGCCTCTTCTCCTGTCATACCTTTAGCTTCCTTATATTGTTCTATGCAGAATGACAAGAAAAGCAATCTATGCCTTAAGCTATTAAGACATAGACTGCTTATTATAATCTATTTTACATTTATGGCAAAGATTACAA
>UQWT01000088.1 GCA_900544815.1 uncultured Bacteroidales bacterium
TGTCTTTTCGGTCTATATTTCTTTTCTCAAAAATACTGCTAAATCTTTACCAACTTATTTTTTAACGCTTACTAAAAATTATAAAAGGTGTCGTATCAGCCTGCTAACGGGAGTTTAAAGACGTAAAACAGGTATCAAGCGTTAGAAACACACCTCATCTTATTGGTAATAGGCTTTTAAGTGTAAAGAATTTCCTATATTTGCAAGTTGTTAATTTTGGTTAGTTTAAAATCATGAATATGGAAAATAATACTGCTGCTTTAAATGAAGAGTTACAATGCTCTACGGAGCAAATGACAGAACAGAATGATTATTCATCCTTAAAGTTGGGGGATATAGTAGCCCTTTTGGAAAAACTTGTTGAACAGGAGGATCATACGGAACTATACAAGAAAGCAGAGGTTTTGAAATCTATATTCTATAGAACTTTGCATAGAGAGAGACAACAATTATTATGCGATCAGCAAAACGAAAATGTGTTGGAAGATGATGCTGCGGAGGTTCCTAATGAAGCCCTTAAACCGTTTGTAGATTTAGAGGAACGCTTTAAGTCTGCTTTCCAAAACTATAAGCGTCTGATGGCTGTTGTTAGAAGGGAACAAGAGGCAGAAAGGGAGGAGAATTACTCAAAAAAGCTACAGATTATTGAGGAGCTTAAGGCTTTGATAGAAAAGACTGAGGATATAAACAAGACTATACCGGAATTCAGAGAGTTGCAAAACAGATGGAAACAGACAGGTGCAGTTCCACAGGAAAAATTGAAGGATCTGTGGGAGACATACCAACTCCACACGGAAAGGTTTTACGACTATATTAAGCTTAACAATGAGTTTAGGGATCTTGATTTTAAAAAGAACTTGGAGGCCAAGACAGCTATTTGTGACAAAGCCGAATTGTTAGACAAGGAACCCAATGTTATTAAGGCATTTAAAGAACTTCATAAACTACATGATGAATGGAAGGAGATAGGTCCTGTTGCAAAAGAGTACAGGGACTCTATCTGGGAGAGGTTTAAAACGTTGTCAACAGTAATCAACAAAAAGCATCAGAGCTACTTTGATAATCTTAAAGCGGAACAGAATGCCAATTTTGATGCAAAAAACGCATTATGTGAAAAAGCAGAAGAGTTGGTGGAATTGGCAGCAAACAACCCTTCAGAATTTGCTTCTCTTTCAGATAAGATGGATGAACTTCATGCAGAATGGAGAAAGACAGGATTTGCAGCAAAGAAGGATAATCAGAAATTGTATGATAGGTTTTGTGAAGCGTGCAATAAGTTCTATACAGCAAAAAGGGCTTACTACAACAGTGTAAAAAGTGCAATGGCAGAGAACTTGAAACGAAAATTCGAGCTCTGTGAAGAAGCTGAGGCGTTGATGAACTCCGAAGAGTGGAAAAAGACTGCAGATAAGATAATTCTCTTACAAAAAAAATGGAAAGAGATAGGACCCACAACGAGAAGACGTTCAGATGATGTGTGGAAGAGGTTTCGTAAAGCATGCGACACATTCTTTGAGAGAAGAAATAGTCATTATGAAGAGGAACGTTTGAAATATGAGGAAAATATTCGTTTGAAAAAAGAGTTGCTTGCAGAGTTGCAGAACTTTGAGATTAAAGACGATAAAACAGAAAATATCTCTGCGATGAGAGCATTTAGAGAGAGGTGGAATGCAATAGGATTTGTTCCGTCTAAAGAGAGAGGAAAACTACAGAGTGAATATGACAGATTAGCGGATGCAAAGTTCAACGATATTAGATCTGCAGAGAACAGCAAGGCTCTAAACCGTTTTAAAAAGACCACAACAGATATAAAGAGTTCCGGAAAAGGTAGCAGGAGTCTATGGTATGAGAGGGAGAGATTGGTTGAAAAGTACAGAAAGACAGAACAGAATATTGCTACTTTGGAGAATAACATGGGATTTTTTGCCAAATCAAAAAACGCCGAATCCTATATAAGGGATATAGAGAGGAAGATAGCCGTTTTAAGAGAAGAATTGGAGACCATTGAACAGAAAGTAAAGATTATAGAAAACCAATTTGAATAAACACAGATTAGATTTAACAGATGAATAAAAACACTATTGCGGGCTTTGTGCTTATAGGACTGATACTTATAGGTTTCAGTTGGTATAACACAAGAGTTTTTGAGAGGCAGCAGAGAGAGCAGTTCGTTGCTGATTCCATTGCTAAAGCAGAAGCTTTGAAAAATGCACCACAGGTAGACTCCTCAGCTTTGACTTTGGATAGCATTAACACTACATCGGATTCATTATCTGCTGTTTCAATACCAACTTATAAAGATTCATTGTTGGAGATTGCCAGTGGCAAGGCTCCTGAATTCTTTACATTGGAGAATGATAAGATAGCAGTCACATTTTCAACTAAAGGTGCACAGGCGTATGAGGTCTTGATAAAAGGTTACTACACGTATGACAGCCTCGATCTCTACCTTATGAAGAAGAATGCCAGCAACTTTAATATGGACTTCTTTACAGATCAGCAGATTAATACATCTGATTTCACCTTTACGCCTGTTTCAAAGACAGACTCTACTGTTGTAATGAGGCTCTCTTTTGCTGAGAATGCATATGTAGACTACAGCTATACACTTCCATCCGACAGTTACCTTGTTGACTTTAACGTGAAGATGGTAGGTATGAACAAATATATCTCGAGGAATGTATCTCAACTTGGTATAGAGTGGAATATGGATATCCCAAGATTGGAGAGAGGGTATGACAATGAGAAAAACTATTCTACTTTAGTATATAAGTTCCCAAATGAGAAATCAGTAGAGGACCTTGGTTTAAGAAAAGAGAGTTCAGAGGCTGATATCCCTACAAAGCTGGAGTGGTTTGCATTCCAGCAGCAGTTCTTCTCTGCAATTATGGTTGCTCCGGAATATTTTACATCCGGAAGACTTGTCTATAAAATGTATCCAAAGGAGGATGTTGCCCAAAACCTCATGGCTTGCAAAGCAAGTATGGAGGTCCCATACGATGCAGAAGATGTTACAAATCTCTCATTCAAATTCTACTATGGACCAAACCATTATAAAACTCTCAAAAGTTATAATTATGGATTTGAAAAGATTGTACCGCTTGGAGGTTGGCTTATTGGATGGATAAACAGAGTCTTTATTATCAACTTCTTTGATTATCTCAGCAAATTCATATCAAGTTATGGGTTGATAATACTGCTTATGACCATAGTTATTAAATTGATAATATCTCCGCTTACATTTAAGTCTTATATGTCATCTGCAAAGATGAAGGTGCTTAAACCTGAATTGGAAAAGATAAATGCAAAATATCCAAGAAAAGAGGATGCTTTGAAGAAACAGCAGGAGACCATGGCTCTCTACAAGAAAACAGGAGTAAGCATGTTTGGAGGTTGTCTTCCTATGTTACTTCAGTTCCCTATACTGTTTGCCATGTTTAAATTTTTCCCTGCATCATTTGAGCTAAGACAGCAGGGGTTCTTATGGTGTAAAGATTTGAGCGCATACGATTCAATTTTGGATCTTCCTTTTAATATACCTTTGTACGGAGACCATGTCAGCCTATTTGCTCTATTAATGGGTGTATCAATGTATTTCTATGCAAGGATGTCTTTAGACCAGATGCCATCGGGTTCGCAGATGGCGGGAATGAAGGGGATGCAACTCTACTTTATGCCTATCTTCTTCACAGTGATATGTAACAATTTCTCCAGCGGATTGTCGTATTATTACATGCTTTCCAACATCATTACCCTGCTAATGACACTAACAATAAGAAAGTACTTCATAGATGAGAAGAAGCTGTTGGCACAGTTGCAGGCAAAAGCTGCTAACGCAAAGGCAAAACCAAAATCAAAATTCCAGCAAAGATTGGATGAGATGTACAAACAGCAGCAAGCCATGCAACAGCAGCAAAAGAACCCTAAGAGATAATTTACAATGAGTATTTCACAAGAGATAAATAATATAACTAAAGAGCTGCCATCAACATGCAAGTTGGTGGCAGTTTCAAAATTCCGCTCTCCGGAGGAGATAATGGAGGCATACAGTTCCGGTCAGAGGCTGTTTGGAGAGAACAGACCTCAGGAGTTGGCAGAAAAGGTAAAAGTATTGCCTGCCGATATAGAGTGGCATTTTATAGGCCATCTACAGTCGAACAAGATAAAGATGGTTGTTCCCTATGCTACGCTAATACATTCAATAGACACTCCAAAGCTCTTCGATGAGGTAAACAGATACTCGGAGAAAGTGGGTAAAGTAAGCAGGTGTCTGCTTGAAGTCTTTATAGCCAAGGAGGAGTCAAAGCATGGTTTTCTTCCCGACGAAGTATCTGCTTTTCTTGAAAAAGTTGCACAAGAGAGGCCTAAGGGTATTGAGATTTGCGGTCTTATGGGGATGGCAACTTTTACGGATGATACCAATGAGATAGAACGCGAATTCAAACTTCTAAAGCAGCTCTTTGATGATATGAGAGACCGTTATGCAGCTTCCTTCCATAGTTTTAATGAGCTTTCTATGGGAATGAGCGAGGATTACCCTATTGCCATAGAAAACGGGAGTACTCTTATACGTGTAGGTACTAAAATATTTGGACCACGAATTTATAAATAAAACCGTAGGGCGGTCTCTTATCTGGCCGCCCTAATAAATAGGCTTCATTATATATTATCCAAATTAATATATCTTTAGATTAGCTTTTGCGTAGCTTTTTCCTCATTCCCTCTCTACTTTCTTTACTCTCTCTACTCTAAAAATCAGCCAACTCCAAAGCCAACACTCTCTTTAGTCATAATTAGAAACAGTTTCTCTCTCCATGTCACTCAACTGCTTATGCCTTCAAGTAGCTTGAAACGGCTAAGTCGTCC
>UQWT01000089.1 GCA_900544815.1 uncultured Bacteroidales bacterium
GTTCGAGCCCCAAACGGATCACAAGGTAGCCGAGATTTTCTCGGCTATTTTTGTATACTTTGGGGTGTCTTCCCCTGAAAAAAGTGGTTCTTCCGCAATTTATTTGAAAAGAGAGCTACAACTAAGCAGAGAGCGCTCTACTGATTATACCGCAGCCATAGCAGCGATGGGCAAAAATATCACAGAAGTTGCAGAGATGAAAAAAAACTCCTTGAACTAAGAGGTAACCTCTGCTTCCCATACGTCTGATTGCTCATATAGTTAACAAGAGTATATACAATAAAGAATTGCAAGATAAAGAAGTCTCTTTGGTTGAAAACGTTTAAACGTGCCATGTATGGCCGCGCTTCGCTTGAACTCTTGAAAGGGAAAATGGTCTTCTGTGACATGGGCTTCAACTAAATTTCGGAAGAACCACCAAATTTAGGGAAGATCACAAATTTCAATTTTAAGTCTTCTTAGTCGTAGTTTTTTGTAAAATTTGAGGTTATAATCGCAAAAATTTGTACCTTTACACTCACCTAATCGTGATTATTTGTATGGCAGTTAAAGTTGACACCCAAAAAGAGATTATATTCGGTTCGTCTGACCCGAATGTTTCCCGTGTGCTTTCTCAAAAGGAGAAAGACGGAGAATTGCGCAAGTTGGCTCCTCGCATATATACGACCAATTTGATTGATAGCCCTGCAAATATAGTCAGGCGCAACCTTATTGAGATTTTGGCGTATCGTTATCCAAATGCCTTGATCAGTCATCGCAGTGCAAAGGAGATGCGCCCTACGTCTACAGGTAATTTCTTCCTGACAAATTCTACTACTCGGCGTGTCACTGATTTGCCAGGTATCATACTCAATTTTGTAAAAGGCCCGACAGCAACGGCAAATGACACTCCCTTTATGGGTATGCACATATCGGGAGAACACCGTTATATGCTTGAGAATATGCAGTTGTCTCGAAAATCAGGAGATGAATCAAGAGTGTTGCCTATTGCCGTTATCGAAAACAAACTTGAACAACTGTTGCTGACAGGAGGCGAGGAACGATTGAATCAGTACCGCGATGAGTTGCGAGAAGTTGCAAACGAATTGAGTATGACTGATGAATTTTCCAAAATCAATAACATCATATCTGCGTTACTGTCCACCCACGATGCCAAAGTGTTGTCCACCGATTCGGCAAAAGCCCGTGCAGCCGGCAATCCATTTGACGCGACCCGTGTTGAACTATTTGAAATTTTATTTGACACAATAAAAGACCGTTATTTTGTAATACGAAATAACCGCAATACCGATGAGGACTCTTTCCGGTTATTTTCATTCTTTGAGAGTTATTTTTCCAACTATATAGAAGGTACGGAGTTTGACATTGAGGAAGCGAAAGAAATCGTTGATTCGGGAATACCTATGCCGAGGCGTGATGAGGACTCACACGATATTCTTGGCACATTCAAAATACTGTCCAACCGTTCCGAGATGATGCGCGTTCCTACTTCTCCCGAAGAGCTTCTCACAATATTGAGCCATCGACATACCATATTGTTGGAAGGTAGGCCGCACATGAATCCCGGTGTTTTAAAGACAAGAAACAACCGTGCTGGCCAGACGGAATTTGTGGACTACCAATTAGTAAAAGGCACACTTTCGCAGGGTTTCAAATATTATTCGGCTCTGACTGATCCGTTTGCGCGTGCTATATTCATGATGTTTATGATAAGTGAGGTACATCCATTCAACGATGGAAACGGAAGAATAGCCCGTGTGATGATGAACGCCGAGTTTGTTCGTGCCGACCAGTCAAGAATAATCGTGCCGACTGTGTTCCGTGAGGATTACATATTGGCATTGCGCAAACTTACCCGCCATAAAGACCCAATGGCATATATCAACGTAATGACCAAACTCCACCAGTTCAGCGATAACCTTTATGGCACAGACTTTACTCAACTGAAAGACTACCTCGCCGCTTGTAATGCCTACGAAGAACCGTCGCAAGCAAAACTACAAATCATTGACCGAACATTTTTATAACATGGCGCAAAATATCACATCAGTTACGAAACGCGATATATTTCAACTGCTTACCAATGGGTGGGATGATAAAGAATTGTTTGGAGACGTAAATCATAAATATTATAATTTATGGGGTCTTACGACTCCTGAAGAATTTCTAAACAGATTATATCCACTACAACAATTGCCCTCTTTTGATACACGTTTAGGTAATGCAGCCGAGGATATTTACCGACATACTGTTGTCAATCCAAATGATTATTCCAATGGATGGTTTTGGAAAGATAGTCGTTTTAATATCGGAGATGGAGAGGATGAAATCTTATTAAATTTTCTTGTGGAAATATTCCACCCAGAAGTTAGGGATGATAGGATGGACTGGCAAGGTTTATTAGCAAAAATAAATAAATTGTTAAATGCAGACGGATATAAGATTGTCTCTATAAATAAAATATCAGGTAGAAATATTTATGGTTGGAAACCTACACAAAGAAAAATTTTTCTCATCACTGATGAAGAACTGGACTATTTTAGTTCATTGTTCAACAATGGTGGTTATGTATTGGATTTCACTTCTCGTAAATCATTTAACGACTTTACAGAAAGAACAATAGGCGTTCGGGTTACCGAAACTTATGGAATGTCTATGGGTAAATCTTTAACTGCGTTTTTCAAAGAAGAAGATGATGAGAAAAAGATTATTAAATTAATACTTGAACTTTGGGATTGTTATAAAGTTTCATCATGTAAAAATATTGCTAATATTGTTGACTTAGATAACGGTCAAAAGATAATAGAGAGGATATCTAATAACAATATTGCTGTAGTGAAACAAGTTGTTGAAATAAAAGCAAAATTTGACAACATATATATCCAAAGTCAAATTGACGAAATGCTGGCCTAACAAGAGGAAGATCCAACAAATGCCATAGGATTAGCCAAAGAACTGATTGAAAGTTGCTGTAAAACGATATTAGAACACTATAACATACCCAAAGATTTTGATAATTTATCTAAATTGGTAAAAGCGACTACTAAAACGCTAAAAATAACACCGGAAGATATTCCCGACTCTATTCCAGAGGCAAAATCTATGAAGGCTATTTTGGGAGCATTTGCTACTATCACTGACGGATTGGCTAATTTAAGAAATACTTATGGCCGTGGACATGGTAAAGACAATAATTACAAAGGGCTTGGTGTTAGACATGCTAAATTAGCTATTGGCGCAAGTTCTACTCTTGTGCATTTTTTATGGGATAGTTTTTCACGAAATAATACCGATTCAAAACAATGATATTATTATGAGAGAAGAGAAGACTGAAAAAAAATTCCATGGAACTTTGAAAAAGTAAGTGATAAACTTGAAGCTATACGCCGAGACGGTAACGAACAAGATTTATTGTCATTGATTAAAGATAATAGCTTTTTATTATCCGAATTATACCATAGGAAATATGGCGCACAATCTGCATTTCATGAGATCTCATTCGGTGGAAAATACCGATGTGATTTTGCGTGGCTTAATGACAATTCAGATGGGCCTAAATGGGTTTTACTGGACACTTGAAAATCTGATGATGTAGAATTCTAAACCTTATGACACTGCTTCAATTACCAAAGAAATTTTAACGCTTTGGCTCATTGGAGTTTTGAAACAAATGAGTAACTTTGCGTTATCGGATTTGCAAACCGATATAGGACATTGCAGTTTAAGCGTGGCAGATAAGAGAGTCAGCCGGCACAGGCGTTCACAACTCCATGATACTAACCACACAGCATCGGAGTTTAATAGCCCCAAACGGATCACAAGGTAGCTGAGATTTTTCTCAGCTATTTTTGTATACTTTGGGGCGAGAATCCAAGACCTAATATTATACCTACCAGCAGTAGGATAGCTTAATTCCGGCATACCCGGAATCCTCCCCAAAATCAAACAGAGGAAACAACTTCTGATAACCAACAGAAAGATCCACAGACCTCCATTTTTTACAAGCAAAACTAAAACCTACTCTTGGAAAAACATACGTATCTTTAGGACCTACATAGGTTCCCGCATCCAAAGAGACAAAGAGTGAATTATATCTTTTTCCAACAGGGAAATACCTTTTTGCAGTAACAAATATCGGCATCATGGCACGGTCCTGATCTATTATACCATCGGGAGCCGAAAACAGAAGTCCTATGCCTGCACCAATAAAAGACCTGTCATTAATTATTACGCCATGAGATGTTGTCAAGCCGGCTATTCCAATCAGTTTATCCTTAAAAGGGTAATTGTATTCATAGGCAATATCACCTTTATAACGGGTGCTTCTGTAAATTCGCGCCTTTCTATGTTGTAGAGATAAGAAATATATCTGAGAATTCCCCTCAAAAGGGCACTGAATATTTGCATTAACAACTTTCAATTGCGCTTGCGATGTATCTGATTGTTGTGCAGACAAACTTATATTGGATAAGAGCCCAACGATAAATAATACGGAATACAATAAGAACCTTTTCATAAAATAGTCTATAAAAGTAAGTAACTTGCTTTATAAGTGTTAGCAAATATATAAAAAAATATTAAAATCTCATAATGTGCAAAAAATTAAGGATGTACCAAAGTCCTTCAATTTGATACACCCTTATTTTTAAAATAAAGAAGTTGAATAAAAAATACTTAGTTCTCTATTATTACAACCCTATTACTTGCAGCCCCGTCAAACATCTGTTCAGATGAACCCACAGCCTT
>UQWT01000090.1 GCA_900544815.1 uncultured Bacteroidales bacterium
TCGCTTGTGTCTTTCTCTCATTGACTCGTTTGATTTATGCTCTCAAAACTGTCAACTTTTTTCAGTTCAAGTCATATTCCATACTTTGCTTATCTTTCACCACCATAAAAATTGGGTTTGAGGCAAAATATCCTTGGTCATCTACTACTTTCCCGTCAAAATAGCCATCCCCTTTTACAAGTATAAAACTTTCCATATTAATGTGAATTTTTTTAGTGGAAGAATAACAAAGTCTATTGTAGACTATTTTCCCGTTTTTTATAAGCAGTATTCTGTAATCATCAGAACACACAAAAGACCCTTTATCGGGATTTTTATAATCACCATACTCCTCCACTCCGGTTATATTCCTCACACCTTGGCTTGTGGTACTCCAATAAAATATATACATAGAATCATAATCCACGTTAAGGACTTTTCTCATATCAATATAGCAGGTGTCATTCTTACTAAAATCACAATAATGATCAATATGGTATTCGATACTATTATCTGCAATGTGACAACCTGCTATAAACAGAATTATTGCACAGCTGACAAGTATATAAGCGAAGACTTTCATAAGGCACTACTAACTATTTTATTTAATCCATTTTCTCCTTTTTTATCAATCTCCTCAAGGGCCTTTTGATACTCACTCTCTGCTATTCAAGCCATTTTGCTCCATAAATTTTGCAGCTTCATAGTCTGTGAAGCCAAGACCTCCCACCGTCTGCACCTCCTTGCCGTTGTATTTGTAGAGGTTGGTCGTCAATTGTGGGTAACTATTGCCTGTGGCTGTTCTCATACCCAAAGGGTAGTAGTCGTTCCTCTCCACCACACTGCCGCTGCCATGTTGACATCTGTATGTTATCATATTTTTGTTTTACTTATATTTTCTTTCAGACAAATTAGTCGCCGTAATACATATTACATATTGCGGTGACTTTGTGTAAATATGGTTACGGTCTACTTGTAATTCCTGCAAGGTAATCTTAAATCAGATATCCGTTCATATTCAATTGCCGTTATTTTCTCTTTTTTAAGAATCTTGTACAAACGCTCAGTTATAATTATCCATAGAGATTCTCCCAATATAAATATATCACTACCATCCCATGTACTTATGTTAAACCAACCTCCCACATATTCTTTATATTCAGTTACATGACCATTGTCATCTATTACAGGTTCTATAGGCTGGTTTTTCAAATCAAGCGGACCACTTCTGCCAACAATAGAAAAGCCGTTATATCCTTCAATAATACCACCTTTTTTGTCGTATATTACAACGGGATATGATTTCCATCCTGTTATTTTATTTTCCTCCAAAATATTCTTCATTCTATCCGAGATAAGATAAGCTGAAACATATCTCATATCCAAAACATCTCTTAATTTTTTCCCATTTTCAATTTGATGGAATACTAATGGGAATTCCAATCCAGACCAATCTCCTTTTATGATTTTGTTGTTCATAAAATTAAATGCAGCATCACCCATCAGAGGTTCGCATAAATCGGGGAAAACAGATACTGTAGTTAAATACCCTTTGCTGTGAAAAGTATAAAAATCTTTCATTGATAGCTCCATAACATTATCTCATTTTATGTTTATAAATTTCTTTACATTCAGTTTCATTAATTTAGTGTCTCCTTTATTCCCGACAAAGAAGACTATTAATGAGGATAAGAGAATATAAAAAATATAAACCATCGAAAAATCGTTATCAATACATAACTTATAACTCTTATTTTGCCTTTGACAAACAGCATAGAAAGTAATAGACCTATTAAGCCACATAATATTCGCATAACCAAATATTCATATGGTAATTTAAAAATAAATAGTACAACTCCACTTATATAAAGATAAAATAAACTAATAGAGCGATAGATGTATATTATATCCACAAAAGAAACTACAACAGCAAAAGCTATTTTTATTATTTTTTTAGTCAAAATTACCATTTTTCTTTTGATTTTGCATATTTATCATAACTGTCATATACTTCAAAAGATATGTTGCTATCCTTATCTCTTGAAACGATTATATAGTTATGGCTAGTTTCAGTGTGTGTCTTATCCGGGAATTTACGATTATATATTGTTTTATAACTATCAACAATTGTAGTTGTTTTAGTATAGCTATAGCCAATTTTTGTCTGATCTTTGCTCATATCAATTTGTTTAAAATCAGTTATCAATTCATCAGCCCTAAATTGATGAAAATTTCCTTGAATACCTCCATACCTCTTTCTTAAAGGTGTAAGATTATATGCTTCTCTCAAATAATTTGCAAAACTCACGGCTCGCGGCTCGGTTATGTTCACATTGCCTACAGCTCTACCCATAAAGCTATGGTCAAAAGCATGAAATGCTTCATGCCCCATTGCTGTCATTGAATTTAATGCTCCCCCATCTACATCTGTAAACCAAGGATTCCCTACATAATAAATATCTCCTGTATTTGGGTTATACTCGGAACTTATTGAAAAAAATGTTGATTTTAGGTTATATGTACTATACTTCATAGTTATCAGTCTGTTCAACACCTTTCTTCCTAAGCTTGTTGCTGCTATTTTAGCTATATTTTCCATTCCGACCTTATAGTTATTGGCAACACGTAATTTTTGACCTTCAATATCAACATATATTATAGGATTTCCACCGCAGTACATATAAGGGGACATAGAGCTGTACTTCTCAGCCAATGGGTCAGGAACGAACCATCTACCGGTAAAATCATCGTACATCCTTGCACCATAGTCTGTGAAGCCGAGACCTCCCACCGTTTGCACCTCTTTGCCGTTGTACTTGTAGAGGTTGGTTGTAAGCTGCGGGTAGCCGTTGCACCTGTCTTCTCCACCACCTTGGCCGGCAGATTAAGAATGTTGTAGCTTATTCTTCAAAGTATTTTTCCCAAAAATCAAAATTAAAATTTATGGGCAGAATTCTAATTTTGTAGAAATCGTATTGAAGCTTATATGGAAGACTATTTGGCTTATATTTAGTCCTATATAGGCAACTTATATCAATACTGCTTTCAAAAGTTTTTTGATTTTTAATAAAAATTTCAACCCATTCTCCATCCAAGGTAAGTTCGAAACATTTAACATCTTTAAATATAGAATCTTCAAAATACTTATCTAAATCTTTACTGTTAAATGTAATATTCTTAGCTTCAATTGGTTTATAGCGTTTCGTGCTGTGTGGTTTAATCCTAAATAAGTGCAATAAGTTTCCTTTATGAAACCAAGCTACTTTATAATTATGGAAAGCTATGGAATACACAAAAACGGTATCAACTTGATTATAAGATCTTTTTATTATTCTGTCTGTTCTTCTTTGCAAGCATGCTTGCGGATTACAGCTACACAGTAAAACAGACAGAAATAGCATTATGGTTACATTAATTATTGTTTTCATTCTATCAAAATTTTTCATATTCGGTTTCATTTTATATATTCTTGATTCCCCATACGTTTAAAATCGTCATAACTGATGTTAATAAGAACTCTTTTCTCATTAAAAAAAGTAACCCTTCCATTGTTAATATCAATTAGAAAAGAATTTGAAGTAAAATCAAAATTTCGCAATTTTCTTATAAATAATTTATCATTATTAGATGGCTTTGAATCATAAGGATGAATATGCCAAATAAATTTAATATCACTAATTCGGCTACCAATCTGATTTTTTTTACCTCCAATTCTGAAAGGGTCTACAGACCACCATTGTTTAACGCTTCCATCTTCCAATGTTTCCATTTTCATTTCGGTGCCTGTATCCCAAATGCGTGCGGATTTATCTCCTTTTAATGCATGCCCACCACTTTCAATTCTAGTTTCAGGCGAATCGCCACTTCTGATTGTGGCTAATGCTGTTTGCTGGACATCTTGCTGTATTTGTCCGGTTGGAATGTGCATAATTTTTTTATTTTCAGACAAATCTCCAGTGTAATAATAACCAGCTTTTGTTGTTGCCCTCACTTTTCTTGCAACTGAGCCGCGAACCAGATAAGATCCGATACTATTTCGCCCATCATCACCAATCTGTTTTATTTTACCCCAGAAGTTTTTGGCATAAATAGGATCTCTACCATCAAGGTCAAAGAACATTATCGGATTTCCTCCGCAGTACATATAAGGGGACATAGAGCTGTACTTCTCTGCCAACGGATCCGGAACGAACCATCTACCGGTGAAATCATCATACATCCTTGCACCATAGTCTGTGAAGCCGAGACCTCCCACCGTCTGCACCTCCTTGCCGTTGTACTTGTAAAGGTTGGCCGCCAACTGCGGATAGCTGTTGCCCGTTGAGGTTCTCATACCCAAAGGGTAGTAGTCGTTCCTCTCCACCACACTGCCGCTGCCGTCCGTTATGACCCTCACACTGCCCAAGTGATCCGTACCGTAGTAATATGCCAAACAACTGTTATTGGCTGTGCCTATTATCCTTCCTCCGCCAAACCCTGTACTTGCCAATGAGTAGCTCTCTCCGCTCTTTGAGAGTACCAGCGTCCCAAGATAGAGATAACCGTTACTGCCCGCTCCGTCTACAACCCTCTGCTTGATACCGTCCGCACTATAGAGATACTCTGCTTTTACCGCACCGTCTGCCACCGTAGCACCCGTCTTCTCCACCACCTTGGCCGGCAGATTGAGAATGTTGTAGCTTATACCCAATCCTCTTCTGCCGTCATA
>UQWT01000091.1 GCA_900544815.1 uncultured Bacteroidales bacterium
CAGGCACCTCTACAGCATTATGCGGCAGATTGAAAATCCTCTTAAGCAACACAGACTGTACCTTTGTTATAAAATCACAATCAATAGGAACAAAAATAAGACTACCTTGCAGAATAGCATTTTTTATCTCATCCGCTTCCCGACAAATAACCGAACTTTTGTCTCCGCTTATATACGGATGTGCCAATAACGAAATCACATCTTTGTAATAGAAGCATCTCTTTTCATTCTCAACCTTTATCCCCCTTACGAGAGAGGCTATCATATTCACAAAAGAGTACAACGATGTCTGTACCAACGGGTAACCCATTGTAACATTTATTTTATCGTATTTATCCGGTACAGAATTAAGAAGCGGCATGAGCAGGTTTTCGTCTGGAAGCTGAATACAAGTCTTTATAGCCTCATCACCTGCCGGCAGCTTCTCCAATATTTTAGAGGCAACAAGCGCCTGCCCCACCCCAGACGGTACCGCATAAACCTCTATCCTATGTGGAATTCCGTTACCTGTATTTGATGCATCTAAAACATCGGACCCGTCCAAACCTTCCAACGGATACAACGATCTAAACTCCTCTACGCATTCCTTTATTATGGTTCCGGCCTCGTTCTCGCTGTCTGTAAGCAATTTTCCGTAATAATCCCAGTAGAAATCCGCCCTGCCGGCCTCCATAAGATATCTCATTATCTTACGCTCGCACATGTTGGGAGCATTAAGTCCCACAAACACTATCCTCCGGCCGTTTAACATTGACCGCAAGCCAAAGCCAACGCCAACGCTATCTTTACTCTCCACTAAAAACGGCAGTTGCTCCGCCACCTTGCGGTATATCATCCCCTCATACCCCTCGCCCAAAGCCTCCAATCTGCTCCTGAAATCGTCATATACCCTCTCCAACACCTTCCAAAGGGAGAAGAAAACCTCCTTCTTATCTGTATGCGGTTCAGCCGAAAAAGAGCCCCAAAAGCTCTCTATAGCCTTAATCTGTGCAGGTGAAAGATATGAATAGTCATCGCTCAGCTCCTTAAGTTCCTTTATATTTGTAAAGAGCTGTTTTGCGTTTACAAGATATTTGTCTATATCGTCAAAATCTTTGAGTATAATGTCTCCCCAATAGACAAAATCATCAAAGCTCTCTACATTGTTCCCCTTTATATCTGAATAACTTTCGTACAGGGTATACAGGGCTTTAACTGAACTTACAGGCTTAAGCCCGCCAAAACCTATAATAAAATCATTGATAGTCTGCAAGTTTGGAGAGAGCAACGGCTTACCGAACCTTGCATGATACTCCTGACCAAGGTATTTTTGAAAGAAGAGCAGAGATCTTCTGTTAGGGAAGATAAAAATATGGTCGTCTATAGCTTTCTCATCCTCCAAATGAGGTATATATGTTTTTGCAACAGCACGTAAAAATTCCATATAATCTATTATTTGGCCCTTGCCTTGCCTTGCCTTGGCTTTAGCTTTGGCCCTTTTTAATTAAAAAATAATATACTCTTTACTCTCTTTACCCAATACCAATACCAATACCAATACCAATACCAATGCCAACGCCAAAGCTAAAGCTAACGCTATTTAAGTGCCTTAACAGCCTCTTTTGTCCCCACAACCCAAATCGTATCATCTGCCTCTACCACTTGGGCCCGAGTTGGTCTTATAAAGGTATTGCTATCTTTTTTCTCTAATCCCACAACCAAAACTCCAAAACTGTTCCTTATACTTGAGATATTTGCAGCCTCTCCAATCAAAGGTGATTTATTGGAAAGGGTAATCTGATATAACTCCATATCGGCATCTGAGCTATTGTCAACAGGGCTGTATGCCTCCTCTACGGCCGGGTCATATGGTGCAACATCCTCCGCAAGCTGCTTAAAAAGATTTAATTGGTTATCTGTACCCAAAACCCAAAGCAGGTCTGACGGAAAAAGCTGAACATTTTTATCGGGAAGATTAATGACAAGCTCTCCCCTAACTATCTGAATCACCAACGCTCCCGTGTTCTTGGCTCTGTGAACCTGCGATATTGTCTTGCCGGCAACATATGAATTCTGGTTTACCTCAAAGCGATCTGTATGAATCTGGTCTGCAAGGTCCCGCGGCATTGTAAGTTCATTGCGGCCACCTTCGCTATTTAGGTTTGTAAGGAACTGGTTCTCTATCCTTGAGTAATAGATTTTGAGTGTCTTAGATGCAAAAACCATTAGGATTACAAGGGAGGTTATTATTATTACCATTCCCAATCCGCTTACAAAGTAGTACGACACAACAGAACTTACTACAGCAATGGCTATAAAGTATTTTATTCCTGTCATAAAGAGAAGCGGCCCACGTGCAAATTTTTTGTCGGACCAGATCTTCTTAAAGAGCCCCATGGAATCGTATCTTCTTAGCAATCCGTAAAGAAACGGAGCCATACAGAGCATGGTTGCCACAAATAGGATACATCTTATCTTAAACTCAAAACCAAACGATTTCTCCACGTGGGGCGACACAATGGTTCTAAAAAGCGTATAAACAAGCACCAACCAACCGGTATAGATAAAGAGCCTTGTAAAGTAGGATTTGAGCAGGCTGTGCCAGTCGCTCTCACGGTTAAGTGTCTTTCGCCCGGTCCCAAGCCTGTCCAATACCGTTCTCCACCCCCTTGTGGAGTGATCGTATATAAAATTGTAGAAAGGTCCCGACAATTTTATCCAATACGGGGTAACAAAGGTGGTAAGAATTGATACAGAAACAATTACAGGATACAGGTATGGTTGCACAACGCCTAACTCCTTGCCCAATGTTGCTATAATGAAGGAGAACTCCCCTATCTGGCAGAGGCACATACCGGATTGGAGTGCAATCTTTGGTGTCTGCCCGGAAAGAAGAAGTCCGCAGGTTGCCGAAAACGGCTTTGCCATGATAATCATTATAGTAAGCAACAATATTGGTTTCCAGTATTGTACAATTATCATTGGATCTACCAACATTCCAACGGATACAAAGAATATGGCACCAAAAAAATTCTTTATTGGTTTGGTAAGTTCAATTATCTTTTCGCTCTGCGCCGTTCCACTTAATATGGAACCCATTACAAACGCTCCAAGAGCCTCAGATATACCAGCTTTTACCGTTATTATTACCATTACAAGGCAAAGTCCCAATGAAACAACTATAAGCGTTTCATCTGTAAGTAGTCTGCTAAGTTTTTTGTACAGAGTTGGGATTATAAAGATTCCGCCTGTAAACCATAGCAGAAGAAAGAGCGCCATATTCACCCCTTTCCACACAAGTTCCATCCCGTCAAAAGATTTTGATATGGCAATTGCAGGAAGCAACACCAAAAGCAGAATCGCAACCATATCCTCAACCACCAACGTACCAAAAACCAATTGCGTAAATTTCTGTGTCTTAAGTTTAAGGTCATCAAACTCCTTAATGATTATTGAGGTAGAAGATATAGACATCATTCCTCCAAGGAATATGGATGTGCTCCTGTTCCACCCTAAAATGCGTCCTACAAGGAATCCCATGGAGAACATCATGGCACATTCAAAAAAGACAGTGATAAAGCCCGGCCCGCCAACCTTCTTTAGTTTCTTAAGGCTGAACTCAAGTCCCAAACCAAAGAGCAGGAATATAACACCTATCTTTCCCCAAAACTCAATATTCCCTATATTATGTACACTTGGCACAATGGAGATATACGGACCAGCAAGCATACCGGCCACAATATAGCCAAGTACCAATGGCTGCTTAAGCCATTTGAACAGCAAAGTAACACCCCCCGCAACAATAAGAATAAGTGCAAGGTCAAATAATAACGGGGTAATCTGTTCCATATATTTAATTTGTATACGTTAATTGCTCTTGAGCCGTTTTGAAAGGATCTCACTCTCATTTTCGTAACCAGGTTTACCAAGAAGTGCAAACATATTCTTTTTGTACATCTCAACCCCTGGTTGGTCAAACGGGTTAACGCCAAGCATATATCCGCTAACAGCACATGCCATCTCAAAGAAATAGATAAGGCCCCCAAGCTCCCTCTCATCTATTCTCTCTATCTCCACAATCATATTTGGAACTCCACCATCTGTATGGGCAAGCATTGTTCCCTGCTGTGCCTTTCTGTTTACATCCTCCATTCTTCTGCCGGCAAGGAAATTAAGGCCATCCAAGTTTTCGCTGTCTGCCTTGATTTCCACTTTATGTTCTGTATTCTTAACAAGAAGATTAGTCTCAAAAAGTGTTCTTTCGCCATCCTGAATATACTGACCCAAAGAGTGTAGATCTGTTGAAAACGTTGCAGAAGCAGGGAAAATACCTTTGCCCCCCTTCCCCTCGCTCTCGCCATATAACTGTTTCCACCATTCTGCCATATATACAAGTTTTGGGTTATATGAGACCAGTATCTCTATCTTTTTTCCCAATGAATAGAGTGCGTTTCTTGCTGCAGCATATACGACTGCAGTATTGTCATAGCCAGTACCGGATACATTGCATCTTTCTGCCATCTCTCTCGCACCGCCAAGCAGCTCGGCAATATCAAACCCTGCCAAAGCAATAGGCAGAAGCCCTACCGGAGTAAGTACGGAGTATCTGCCGCCTACATTGTCGGG
>UQWT01000092.1 GCA_900544815.1 uncultured Bacteroidales bacterium
CTCGCTTGTGTCTTTCTCTCATTGACTCGTTTGATTTATGCTCTCAAAACTGTCAACTTTTTTCAGTTCAAGTCAGTTAATAGTTGAAAGTGTATAGTTTATAGAAGGCGTTGGCTTTAGCCGTCATTAGTCATTAAGAGCTAACACCAAAGCTAACTTTTAACTATAAACTCTAAACAATAAACTAATATGGGAGCAATAATAGGACGTAAAGATGAATCGGCTGAGCTAATGCGTATATATAATAGAAATCAGGCTCAGCTTGTTGCGGTTTATGGGCGTAGACGCGTTGGAAAAACCTATCTTATCCGTGAGTTGTTCAAGGATAAATTTGCGTTTTATCATACCGGCGTTTCACCTATTGAGTTAGATGGCAAAAATCTGCTTTCTGCTCAATTATCTGCGTTTCATTCCTCTCTTGTAAGGTATGGGGCACAAGAAAAAACATACCCAAAAGATTGGATGGAGGCATTTGATAGATTAATCTCTCTTTTGTCGGGAAGATCAAAACAAGAAAAATTGGTCGTTTTCATAGATGAAATGCCGTGGATGGATACTGTTAAATCTGGATTCATTACCGCTTTTGAACATTTTTGGAATGGATGGGCTGCCGGTAATGATAATCTGATGCTTATAGTATGCGGGTCTGCTACGTCGTGGATTAGGGATAACTTGATTAACTCATACGGTGGACTGTATGATCGTGTAAACTCAGAGATTCAATTATCCCCGTTCTCATTGAAGGAGACAGAGGAATTGCTGAAAAGCCAAGGCGTTACAATGACAAGATATGATATTCTTCAGCTGTACATGACAACCGGTGGAATACCAATGTATCTCAGTTATGTTGAGCCGGGAATGTCATTGGCTCAGATTATTGATAGTCTTTTCTTTGTGAAGAAGGCAAAACTGAAAGATGAGTTTGAGAGACTGTTCAATTCAATTTTCAATATGCCGGAAAGGTATAAAGCCGTTATACGGTTATTGTCTAAGAGACATACAGGGTTTAGCAGGGCGGAGGTGTCTAAAGGTTCCCGTATTGCGTTGGGTGGACAGTTGTCTAACGTATTGCGAGTTCTTGAGGCGAACGATTTTATTGAATGTTACAAACCTTTTGAGAATGACAAACGTCACATGTGCTACAGACTTATTGATCCGTTCTGCAAGTTCTATCTTAATAATGTAGATGGCAAAAACAGGGAGGAACATTTTTGGCAGAACAATGAGAACCTTCCTGTATTGAATACATGGCGTGGGTATGCTTTTGAGGATGCGTGTCTCAAGCATGTTAAACAGCTTAAGAATGCTCTGAATGTAGGTGGCGTAAGCTCCGAAAATTCGGCATGGACACTCAAGGGGACAGAGGAGAGGAAAGGGATGCAGATAGATCTTATTATAAACAGAAAGGACAGAGTGGTTAATCTGTGCGAGATGAAGTTTGTAAAGGATGAATTTACTGTTACTAATGACTATGAGCAGCTGCTGCGTAGCAGAATCAGTTGGGTAACCGAGCATGTGAGCAGGAGGCATAATGTGCAGATGACGTTAGTTACTACGTTTGGATTGAAATACGGAATCCATAGTGGGATATTTCAAAAGGTTGTAACGCTTGACAGTCTTTTTGAATAAGGAGGGCGTAATGCAAAGGGTGAGCTCTTTTTGCTTCTTTTGTTGTATCTTTGCGCTCTTGGCAAACGATAGTTGCTTGGAAGAATAAAATTATATTATTATGGCACAGAAACCATCTATTCCTAAGGGAACAAGGGATTTTTCTCCTGCCGAGATGGCCGGGAGGAATTATATATTTGATACTGTTAGAACTGTTTTTAAGAAGTACGGTTACAGCCCGTTGGAGACTCCCTCTATGGAGAACCTTTCTACGCTGCTTGGAAAGTATGGCGATGAGGGTGACAAGCTGCTTTTTAAGGTGCTCAACTCAGGTGATGCTTTTGCAGGAGTTGCTCCTGAGCAGTTGGCCAACAGTAATGCGCTCTCTTTAAAGGTGTGCGAGAAGGGGTTGCGTTATGATCTTACGGTTCCGTTTGCAAGGTATGTTGTACAGCATCAGAATGAGATAACGTTTCCGTTCAAGAGGTATCAGATTCAGCCGGTGTGGAGGGCAGACAGGCCTCAAAAGGGCAGATACAGAGAGTTTTACCAATGTGATGTAGATGTTGTTGGCAGCAATTCGCTCCTTAATGAATTGGAGCTTGTGCAGATTGCAGATGAGGTGTTTACCCGTTTTGATGTGAGGGTTTGCATTAAGATTAACAACAGGAAGATTCTACAGGGATTGGCTGAGGTTTGCGGGCATCCCGACAAACTTATAGATATTACGGTTGCCATAGATAAGATAGACAAGATTGGCTTGGAGGCTGTGAAAGAGGAGCTTAGGGAGAAGGGATTGGATGATGCGGCGATTGCTGTAATTGAACCTGTGCTTACCATGAGCGGGTCTTCCGAGCAGAAATTAGCTCTTATAAAGGGTGTTTTAGCTAAGTCTGAGGTTGGCTTAAAGGGTATCTGTGAGTTGGAGACTCTGTTTGGCTATATTAAGGATTGCTCTGTAAAACAGCAGGTTGAGATAGATCTTTCTCTTGCCCGCGGGCTTAATTACTATACAGGTGCCATATTTGAGGTTAAGGCTCTTGATTTTGAAATTGGCAGCATAAGCGGCGGTGGCCGTTACGATGACCTTACCGGTATCTTTGGCCTTAAAGGGGTTTCGGGTGTTGGAATCTCTTTTGGTGCAGACCGCATATATGATGTATTAAAGGGGCTTGGAAAGTTCCCGGAGGATGCTACAAGCGGTGCCAAGGTGCTGTTTACCAATATGGGTGAGAAGGAGGTTAAGTTTTCTCTCCCATTGATTGCCTCTTTGAGGGCTGCAGGTATTGCTTGTGAGTTGTATCCCGACAATACCAAACTAAAGAAGCAGTTTGACTATGCAGACAAGAAACAGATTCCTTATTTGGCTATAGTTGGTGGTGATGAGGTTGCTGCTGGTGTGGTTAATCTTAAGAATCTCTCCACCGGAGAGCAGCAGAAAGTAGGCTTGGAGCAACTTATAGCAATGCTAAGTTAAAGTTAATAGCTGAGAGTTTATAGAGAAAAGCATTGGCTTTGGCGTTAGCGTTGGCTTTGGCAATTTTTAGGAGTAGAGAAAGTAAAGAAAGTAAAGAAAGTAAAGAAAGTATAGAGGGTAAAGAGGAGTAAAGGAGGCTAAGGCCAAACCCAATGCTAATAAACTGACTATAAACTTTTAACTATAAACTATAAACTATAAACCGGATGTTGAACCTTAAGATAGAGATAGATAGCGGCAGCGGTTTTTGCCACGGGGTTATAAGGGCTATAGAGTGTGCGGAATCTAATCTTGGAAAGATTGGGCATCTCTATTCTCTTGGCGCTATTGTACACAATAATGCCGAGCTTGAGAGACTTAACAGACAGGGACTTACTGTAATAGATTATGGGAAAATGAGGAATTTGCATGGTTCAACAGTGCTTATACGGGCGCATGGAGAGCCACCTGCAACATACGAGATGGCAAAGGAGAACAACATTAAACTTATAGATTGCACCTGCCCTGTTGTACTCAAACTTCAGGAGAGGATACGGGAGAGTTACCGCTCAGGGGCGCAGATAGTAATCTTTGGAAAGGAGGGGCATGCGGAGGTTAACGGTTTGGTGGGGCAGACAGATGGGAATGCTATTGTTGTAGATCTTAAGGAGGGGGTTGTAAAGGGGATGGAGAGGATAGATTTTTGCCCTAATGGCAAACCTGTTGTTGTCTTTTCTCAGACAACCAAAGATCCTAAAGAGTATGCTGTTGTGTGCAGGATAATAGGGGAGGAGCTTGTAAAAAATGGGAGTTCTGCTACAGATAGGCTTGTAATAAATAATACCATCTGCCGTCAGGTGGCGCACAGACAGGATAATTTAAGGGAATTTGCACGTAATCACTCTGTTATAGTTTTTGTGAGTGGAGCTGACAGTTCTAACGGTAAGGTGCTTTTTGAGCTTTGTAAAAGTGTAAATCCAAGATCATATCATATAGAAAACAGTAGCGAGATAAAGCCGGAGTGGTTTGCTGCAGATGATTCTGTGGGGCTTTGCGGTGCTACTTCAACTCCTAAATGGCAGTTGGATGAGGTGGCGGAGTATTTGAACAGATTATAAAAACAGTATTTCTCTCCGTGCCAATCAACTGCATTTGCTTTTAATCAGCTTGAAACGGCTAAGTCGTCCCTTTTAGTCTGCTTCGCATCCTAACAGTCCTTCAACAGACGTCGTTTCTTATAAGCTGCTTTTGGCAACCGCTCTTCC
>UQWT01000093.1 GCA_900544815.1 uncultured Bacteroidales bacterium
GGGTGATCTTGGAGAAAATGCCTGTGTATATGCGCATAAGCGATTTTAGAAATGTATCCAAGGTGCGGTTATTCAACTGAACCTTGTAAAGAGAGTCTCGCGATACGGTAAACATTATCTTTGCCGGATTGTCAAGCTCATCTGTAAGTTCCCAATAGCCCTCCTGCTCAATATACTTAATTGCATAATAGGCGGTTGGAGCATTAAGGGAAAAATGGCGGGCAAAATCTGCAAGATCAAATTTGTTTACGCTGCCGTTCCCCTCCTCGTATGCATAGCCCAAATATTGGAAAACTTTCTGATATATATCCTTAATATAATCCGGCGGTGGAAAATTCACACTATGAATCTGCCTGAGACGCTTAATATCCTCACTGTTCCAAAGAAGCGTTGCATACGATTTTTTGCCATCTCGTCCCGCACGCCCTGCCTCCTGAAAATATGACTCAATGGCACTTGGCACATCATAATGTACAACAAAACGCACATCCGGCTTGTCTATACCCATTCCAAAGGCGTTGGTAGAGACAATTACGCGCAGTTTGTCGCTTTGCCAGTTATCTTGCTTAAGAGTTCTAAGCTCGCGGCTCATTCCGGCATGATAGAAATCTGCATCAACGCCCTGAACCTTAAGAAAATTAGCTATCTCCTCACACTTTTTCCTCTCCCTCACATATATGATGCCCGTTCCCGGGACGCCCCGGCATATTCTTAGCAGATTTCCCAATTTATCATCTGTATTACGGACCACGTAAGCTAAATTCTCTCTTGCAAAACCGCTGCAGATAAGGTTAGGTTCGGCAAAATCTAATTTGCTCATTATGTCGTCCGCCACAGACTTGGTGGCAGTTGCAGTAAGCGCAATTACCGGCACATCCCCTATAAGCTCCCTTATCTCGGCAATCTTAAGATACGGGGGGCGGAAATCATATCCCCATTGAGATATGCAGTGCGCCTCGTCAACCACTAAAAAATTAACATTCATCTTTGCCACCCTCTCCCTAAAGATGGCAGTTCTCAAACGCTCCGGCGATACGTACAGAAATTTGTAATTGCCGTAAATGGCATTGTCCAATGCGGCATCTATCCTCCCCCTGCTCATACCGGAATAGATACTCAGAGCAGGAATACCCCTCTTTACCAAATTCTGCACCTGATCCTTGATTAGCGCAATCAACGGCGAAACTACAATACAGATACCCTCTTTGGCAAGGGCAGGAACCTGAAAGCAGATAGACTTTCCCCCTCCTGTTGGCATAAGCGCCAGAACATCACGCCCAGCAAGTGCCTCATTTATAATCTCCTCCTGTTTTGGCCTGAAGCTATCATAACCCCACACCTGTTTTAATATACTGTGAATATCCACAGCCTCTGTCTTATTTAAATTATCACCCATAGTATATTAATTTACTTTCGCTTCCCGACAAAAATAGAAATACCTTAGAACAACTTTTTCCTCTGTACAAAGCTATAAAATTTATTTTCATACAATAAAATTTTTTAATTTAGTAAGCGTTAAAAAATAAATTTCAAAGATTTCATGTTCGGTTTCAAATGTCGCAAGAATTTGAGAGGCACGGCAGAGTTTTTGTAATGAAACCGTTGCTTGAAATGTAAAAAGTACATACATTTGCAACACGGTTCAAGCAGTTGAAAAACTTTTGAATCGAAATTTTGTTTATTGAAAAAAAACCGGAAACCGGTTTTTCGCATCGAATTTTATTTGATTTTAACACCGGTTTCTATAAATAATAAAGTGATATGTTTAACATTGACGATTTAAAAAAGTATGGGATAGAGGGAACTACCAATGTAGTTTACAACCCATCATACGAAGAGCTTTTCAAAGCAGAGACAGCTCCTGGTCTGACAGGTTATGAGAAAGGCCGGGTTACCGAGCTTGGCGCAGTTAACGTTATGACAGGTATCTATACCGGACGTTCTCCTAAAGACAAATACTTCGTTTACGATGACACCTCTAAGAATACAGTTTGGTGGACATCTGAGGAGTACAAAAACGACAACAAACCTATGTCTGTAGAGACTTGGAATGTTGTTAAAGGTATTGCAAAGAGGGAACTTTCCAACAAACCTTTGTATGTTGTTGATGCATACTGCGGAGCTAACGAGAATACAAGACTTAAAGTCCGTTTTATCGTAGAGGTAGCTTGGCAGGCTCACTTTGTTAAAAATATGTTCATCCGTCCTACAGAGGAGGAGCTTAAAAACTACGGCGAGCCTGATTTTGTTGTTCTTAACGCATCCAAAGCAAAAGTTGAGAATTACAAAGAGCTTGGAATCAACTCAGAGACCTGCGTAGCATTCAACCTTACAGAGAAGATGCAGGTTATCATCAATACATGGTATGGCGGTGAGATGAAGAAAGGTCTGTTCTCATATATGAACTATCGTCTTCCACTTAAAGGGATTGCATCTATGCACTGTTCGGCAAACACCAACAAGAAGGGTGAGACAGCCATCTTCTTCGGTTTGTCGGGAACAGGAAAAACAACACTTTCAACAGACCCTAAACGCGAGCTTATAGGTGATGACGAGCATGGTTGGGATGACGACGGCGTATTCAACTTTGAGGGCGGTTGCTATGCAAAGGTAATTAACCTTAGCAAAGAGGCTGAGCCGGATATCTACAACGCCATAAAGAGAGATGCTCTATTGGAGAATGTTACTGTAGATGCCAACGGCAAGATAGATTTTGCAGACAAGAGCGTAACAGAGAACACCCGTGTCTCTTATCCTATCTACCATATTAACAATATTGTAAAACCTGTCTCAAAAGCACCTGCCGCAAAGAAGGTTATCTTCCTTTCTGCAGATGCGTTCGGCGTTCTTCCTCCTGTTTCAATTTTGACTCCTGAGCAGACTAAGTACTATTTCTTGTCCGGCTTTACCGCTAAATTGGCAGGAACAGAGAGAGGTATTACAGAGCCTACCCCAACATTCTCTGCATGTTTTGGCGCGGCTTTCCTTTCATTGCATCCAACCAAATACGGTGAGGAGCTTGTTAAGAAGATGGAGAAAGCCAATGCTAAAGCATACCTTGTAAACACAGGATGGAACGGTACAGGCAAACGTATCTCAATTAAGGATACAAGAGGAATAATAGATGCTATCTTGGATGGTTCAATAGATAAAGCCCCTACAAAGAAGATCCCGTTCTTTGACTTTGAGGTTCCTACATCTCTTCCTGGAGTAGACCCTGCAATTCTCGACCCAAGAGATACATATGCAACTCCTGCAGAGTGGGATGTTAAGGCTAAAGATCTTGCAGAGAGATTCATCAAGAACTTTACCAAGTTCACTACCAACGAGGCCGGCAAGGCTTTGGTAGCTGCAGGTCCATGTCTGAAATAATCAGCTGAAAATCAGCTAAACCAATATTTAGGGAGACCGTGCTTGTTGGACGGTCTCCCCTGTTTATTCTCAATGTTGTTGCAAATTTATCCCCTCATTGGCAGACTGTTTATAATCTGCCGTATTTACCATTCCTCTGTCTTTTTGCAAGTAATAAGCCAAATAAGTAGATTTATCCACTGCAAACCATGCATTATTCCTATTACAACCAATTTGAATCTGTCCCGCAAGCTGCTGTTTTCTGCACCACCCGTAGAATAATAAAGCATTATGTTTTACAAGTTGAAATAACCACTCCGCATGGTGCCATGGAGGACAAGACACAGACAAAAGAGGTTGTGTTCTATAATCTCGATGCCATCATTGCCGTAGGCTGTCGCGTGTCGTAAGCGTCTCCTTGATGACGTATTGATGCGTGCGATGGATTAGGATGCTTTTGCCATAATTACAGAAGTTTTGTCGGGAAGAAAAAAATACAGATTATTAGCTAACTTTACCCCCAATTAACACCTACGTATTATGGATTACAATATAACAAAACTAATTGCAAGGGGTAAAAAGGTGCTCCTTGCATTAACAACCACTATTATGTTTACTAACTGTACACAAAACAGAGAGACAGAGGTTACGAACTTCTTAAACGGAATACAGGATTCGTTACAGGTTCTTAGAACAAGGTCTGCACTTGCCCAATGGAACGGCAGCATTACCGGAAAGGACGAGGATTTTGAAGAGGGTAATTTGGCAGATTTTGAGATG
>UQWT01000094.1 GCA_900544815.1 uncultured Bacteroidales bacterium
CTGTCGGAGCCTTCCGACAACTCTACGACACCCTATATAAAAAAGAGACCAACCCTTTTGGGTCAGCCTCTTTTTTTATGATTTATGTTTTTATGTAAAAAGATAAAAGGAGTTGAAGCACCATTTAACTCCTTAATTTTGTTTAATCTATATCTTTCTTTGCGTAGCTACTCCACTTTGCGATAACAGCCTTAAAATCGTTAGGAAGATCACTCTCTGCAAATACAGGCTTGCCGGTAACGGGGTGGGCAAATCCAAGAGTCTTTGCATGAAGGGCATGACGCGGCATTATCTCAAAGCAGTTGTCTATAAACTGTTTGTACTTGCTGTAAAGCGTACCTTTAAGAATCCTGTCTCCACCATACCTGTCATCGTTGAACAGCGGATGGCCAATATAGTTCATATGTACCCTTATCTGGTGTGTTCTGCCGGTTTCAAGTTGGCACTCCACAAGAGTTACATACCCGAATCTTTCCAATACTCTGTAATGGGTAACGGCTCTCTTGCCGGCACTTCCGTCCGGGAAAACCTTAAAACGCATCCTGTCATTAGGGTCTCTACCAATATTTCCCTCTATTGTACCTGAATCCTCCTTTAGGTTCCCCCATACAAGTGCAATATACTTTCGTTCAATGGTATGATCAAAAAACTGTTTGGCCAATTTGAGTTGAGCCTCATCGTTCTTGGCAACCACCAATATGCCTGATGTGTTTTTATCTATTCTGTGAACTAGTATCCCCATCCGTTCATCTTTACCGTCGGGCCCCTGCTCTCTTCCAAGATGATACGCCAAGGCATTTATAAGTGTACCATGATAATGGCCATGCCCTGGATGAACAACAAGCCCTGCAGGTTTGTTTACCATAAGCAGGTCATCATCTTCGTACAATATGTCCAATGGAATATTCTCCGGCCTTATCTCAAAACCACGCCTTTTATAAGGCATTACAATGGTTATAACATCAAATGGCTTTACCCTGTAATTTGCCTTTACAATTTTTTCGTTTACACGCACATAACCCGCATCAAGGGCCAGCTGCACCCTGTGACGCGAAGTCTTCTCCATGTGTTCAGTTATATATTTGTCTACCCTCAGCAGTGTCTGGCCTTTGTCTACATTGAATCTGTAGTGCTCAAACATACCGTCGGCAGTTGTGGCCGAATCATCATCATCGTACTCCTCCTCTGCTGTGTAGTCTATGTCCTCTCTCTCCATGGTCTTCATTTAAAAGTAATCCTCGTCCTCCGCCTCTTCTCCTCCATCTGCAGTCGTATTTTCAGATGGTTCAATTACAACTGTCTCACTTACCTGCTCACTGTTTCTCCCAACCTCCAACGAGATCTCACTCTCGGCAGGAATTAGTGTTCCCGGCTTTATCCTTCTCCCTTTATAGAACTGTTTTATCACATTGTTGTTTGCAATATCCTCTACATATACCAATTTGCCAAGGACAAGTTGTGCTGCCTCTAACTCTGTCTGAGCCTGTCTTAAACTGTATCCCTCCAAATACGGCATTGGAACCATCTTTGGAGATAGTCCGTTTATGGTTAGAAGTATTCTCCTGTTTTTCTTTACCTTGCTGCCGGCCTTGGGGTTCTGTTTAAAGACAGATCCGGCCTTGAGGTGCGGATTATGTATTGAATCTATGACCTCAACCCTAAGATTATGAGATTTGGCCACCTGTTCTGCCGCTGCAACAGTCATATTCTCAAAAGATGGAACCTCCAACTCAATGTTATGTCTTGTTATCACCTTTAAGCACAATGAAACTGCAAATACTAACAGCAATATTGCTATTGCAGCCAAATATACATTTTTGGTAAACCAGTTAAAATACCATGGTTCTTTTTTATTGCTCTTTCCGCCCTTCTTTGTTTTAGAAGATTTACTCTCTTTTGCCATATATTAATAATAGAATGGGTACAAAGATATGGATAATCTCTGTACCCACACCATATTCAAACTTTATTATCACCTAACCTGTTTCTACCTTCTGCCATGGCCACCGGGGCCTCTTCTGCCAGGTCCACCCGGAGGGCCCATTCTTCTCATATCCGCACCGTTGAATTTTCCGAATCTGTAAACCAACGAGAACATTACATATTGGCCAAGAGCATTGGTCTGGACATCCTGAATATAGTTCTCTGTTGTTGTCCTCGACGTTGTCTTCTCCTGTTTTAGAATATCGTAGATCTTTACCTTAAGAGTAGCGTTACCTTTAAACAACGTTTTAGACAACTCTGCATTCCACATGGTTACAGGATCATTATAGCCCTCGTCAAAGCCAATGTAGAATGTTCTGGCAATATCAGACGTTACATTAAATCCGCCAGGTATATTTATGTTTGCAGAACCAGTAATGGAATTTGTCCAAGTATCTGCCTTGCTAAGCGATTTTACGGTATACCATGCATTCTGGTAATTAATTCTTCCGCCGGCAGAGAGTTCCATAAAGGTGTTTCTAAATGTTACCCTAAGATTTTCCCCTACTCTCAGCGATTTGGTTACATTCTTCACCCCCTCTTGAGTAAGCCCCGATTCTCCGCTTCCTCCGGAAATTGTTGTGTAGTTGACACCATTACCAAAACCTACATTACCAAACGATGATAGTGAGAAATTTGAGTTCCAAAGCCTAAAATTCATCATTGCACCCAAATTTGCAGAGTAGATTCCCGTGTTGTCATTGTATGGTTTTACATATTGAACTCCTTGGTCATCATAGCTTATCCTTGAAACAATTTTGTCTGTCGTGTAAGAGGCATCGAACATAACTCCCACCCAGCTCTGTTTCTGCATATTATTGGTCCTATACTCCATCCAGATATTATGTGAGAACTCCGGGTTAAGGTTAGGGTTACCCAAAGAGATCTTCAAAGGGTTTGAATTGTCGGGAATAGGCATCAACTGATTAATAGATGGTTGTGATGTCCTTCCACGGTATCTTATCCTAAGCATCTTGCTCTCAGAGAAGTTGTAGTCAAACCTTGCAGACGGTGCAAAATTTATAACGCTGTAAGAGGTATCCCTGTCTGTACGGCCGTAGCTCTTTGTTGTTGCCGGCTGCATAGACGCTCCTACCGTGAGGCTGTATTTGTCCTCGCGCTTCATAAAGTTGAGTTCTGCCCTCTGGTTAATGAAAATATTCTTGTAGTGGTTAGAGTATTCGCTGTCTGCAATTGTATATTCTCCGTTAGCGTCTACATTATACGTATCCTTGTCTGATGTGCTCCTTTTGTATGAATATGAATAAGTTCCCTCCACAAAATAGTTACGTCCCAACGGCTCTGTGTATGAGATTCTTCCTCTAAGGCTGTACGTATTCTCGTTCTGCAGGTAACGTTGGTCAATCACAGTTGAGCTTGTTTCAATTGGCTCATAGCTTCCATCTGCATTGAGTTTATTGGTATAGAACTTTGTTTCGGACCTGTTGTAACCATCTAATTCGTTGTCTGAATATGAATAATTAAGCCCTAATGAGATTGTCCTCCCCGGTTTTCCAAGCCTTTGTCTTAAAAGTAGCATTCCCTCTGTGCTTGTAAAATCGTTCTTGCCGCTGTTGTTGCTCAAACCACTGTTGGTAAGTGTATCGTTTCTGTAGGTTCTAAAATCGTTTGTCCTTACAAAGTCGCCTCCGCCAACGTTAAATCTTGGCCTAAAGAGTATGGAGGTGTTGTCTGTTATTGAGTAATCCATCTCTGCCGCAGCTCTGTGGTTGTATGTAGTGCTCTCCTCCGCTCCGTTCTCCAAGTTGCGCTGTGTGTTCTCTTCTGTAAGGAAGGTCTCCCTATCCTGCTTTCTCTCCACCTCCTTTTTATTGTTTGAGTACATGTAGTTTCCCGACAATTTCATCTTACCATCCAATACCTCGGTATTTACATTAAGACCGCCCATCCATGAGGTGTTGATGCCGGAACCTCCCCACATTCCTCCACCGCCTCTCATTCCGCCCATCATGCTCGATGCAACAT
>UQWT01000095.1 GCA_900544815.1 uncultured Bacteroidales bacterium
AATATCTACAATCTCAACTGTAGCGGGAACAACTCTGCCCGGTTTTACCAATTTTTCAAGTACGGCAAGCCTGTCGTCCGGTACTATTGTGGAGCCTATATTAGGCTCTATTGTACAGAACGGAAAATTTGCAGATTGCGCCTTGCCAGAACTTATACAGTTAAAAAGTGTTGATTTACCTACATTTGGAAGTCCGACAATTCCACATTTTAATGCCATCTCTATATATTTTAATTTAAAAAATCACTTCATTACCAAGGCTTTGATTCAAACCATGTACAAGTGCGCAAAATTAATAAAACTTTTACGTAAATAATTACATTTTACCCAATTGTATACTGTATATGTAACTACCTTGCCATGTAAAAGTTTATAGTGAAAAGCGTTGGCATTGGCGATTTAGTGTAAAGAGAGTAGAGAAAGTAAAGAGAGGAGATAAAGCAAATGCCAAAGCTTATAAACTAAATAAGGTATGGAAAAAGCGTTGTTATTATTACTAATGTTCTGGAATATAGAGAATTTCTATGACCCATATCCGTCCGGCCAATACAATGATGCCGAATATACCGCACAAGGGGAGAAGAGGTGGGCTTACAACAGGTTTGCAAGAAAGGCAGATGATATAGCCAAGATGATTTTATCTGCTGCAGACAATGAAACCCTTCCTCATATAATAGCTTTTGCAGAGGTTGAGAACAGATATGTGTTGGAACATCTCTTAGACAGAACTATACTAAAGCAATACCAAACCCAATACAGGATTGTTCACAAAGATTCGCCGGATCCGCGCGGTTCGGATGTGGCACTACTGTATAATATAAACGGTTATAAGTTGCTCAATACTCAGTTCCATAAGGTTATATCTGCGCAAAACGATACCCTTGCCACAAGAGAAATTCTTTATGCAAAATTTGTCGGGAGGCAAAACACAGAGGATACATTGCATGTTTTTGTGAATCACTGGCCCTCTAAACGGGGCGGGGGAAAAAGGTCTCAAGGAAGGAGGGAGGCGGCCTCTGCACTGCTCAACAGACTTGCCGATTCTGTTATTTTACGGCATCCGGAGCATATAGTGATTGCCTGTGGCGATTTTAATACATCGCAACCAAATGTGGATTTGGGGAATGTGGATGCTAAACCGGCCGGAGTATTTGGCGATTTGAAAGTTGGTGGCAGCTATAAGTATAAGGGTAAGTGGGAGATGATAGATAACTGCTTCATTTACAGTCCATGGAGAGCAGATTGTGCAAAAGTTGGCAATTCTTTGGATTCTATGGAGACGGAGTGCCTTAGTTATGAACTGTTACTGTTCAATCATCCCTATCTTCTGCTTCCCGACAAAAAATATCTTGGCCTAAAGCCGCGCAGAACCTACGTAGGCCCTGTCTATCAAGGGGGAGTGAGCGACCATCTGCCGTTGGTGCTAAAGGTTTTCAGGTAAACAAATAATATTGTAATTTCGCAAAAGACCTATTATACCGCTAATCAATTAAAAACCGAATTTTAAAGATTATTTGATAATTAAACTGAATATGAAACCGAACATGAAGAAAGCTCTGCTTATCTGTTTAATGTCTGTTATTATTAAACAGAATGTATTATTAGTTGATTATCAGTATTATACGCTCTAAACGGTAGAAAAGTGTCCATATGGATTCTAATTAGATACGAAAAGGAAAAGATTTAACGTTTTTAATCTTTTGTTACATCAGAATTACAGAAAATATGGGTGATGTGGGGTGGTTAGTAGTCACTCCATATGCCTTTTATTGCCACAATGGTTCATTTTCCCAACCAGAAGGAAAACCAAGGGCATCCTTATCTACTTCTGGAAATGTAGCAAAAAGTCTGTTCATCTTATCAAGCATATCGTTATTTGGAGATATGATGTCAAGAAAGTACTTGATGATGCACATATCAAAGTACACTTTCAAAGGATCTGTCGGCAAGGTAATCCAAGGACGTGACATTCTGATTGGCATGGTAGCACGAATGGAGAATACCCTATTCCATACACGTGCATGATGACAACATGAGTTTCTTGTTACAGTGATAATGGTAAGCCAAGATTCAAAAGGTGCAACTTGCAAGCCAAATGACAGTGCGATACGCTTCTTTATCTTCTTATTCTTGATGTTGGAATAAATATTGGTGATTACACCAAATGGCAATATCTCGGTCAGCATCCATGAAGGTGGGTACTGATTGGTATATGTCTCTTTGAAATGGTTGATGAAATCCTCTTTTGTATGGTTCAGTTCATCTTCTATAAGACGTATAGAGCGATTGAACTTGGACGGATTTGAGAAATTGTTGGCATCAGTCATCCAAAAAGGGTTACCTGTCATTTCCGTTCCAAAGTTCACGATTGCACAACGCACTGCGACCTCTATCTTTTCAATTTCATTGAATAAAAGTAGGCGTAGCTTCTTGTCAAAGCGATACAACATCATAACCTTACCGAAAGTTACTCCTCGCTTGAATAGATGTTGCTCCTTGGGAATAGAAAGCAATGGGTACATATAGGCAGACAAGCGATAGTAACCGATGTGGGAAAGATAATGCTGAGCCTTTTCCTCATCAGTTATTTCCATACCTCTTGTTTTGAGAAGCTGCACTAACTCATGGGGTGTGGAATATGTTTTTATAAACGGAATCCTTGTTGCCATATACCCATAAAAACAAAAACGACCCGCACATTTGAGCATCGTTGAGAGGCTTGGCGGGTTCTCGTGCTGCAAAGATACGAATAATCATTGATAATACAAACTTTTTTAGCAGAAAAAATCACGCAAAAGTGGAATTCTTTGACATATTTATATTTAATAATGTTAAATCGAACCTTAAAATCATATTTTACAAGCCAAATAAAGTGGTTTCCAAGATAAAAGTGTTATCTTTGTAACGTCTATACCTATACCGGAAGCCCCGATGGGCAGAGGTTGGGCAGACATACATATGGTAAAAGGCGTTTTTGTACGCTTTGGTTTTGACGATCGATGAACTTCGCAAATTCAACTGTAAGTCAAAAACAAAGCAATGCAGAACGCCTCATGAGGTGTATTATATACAGCTCTCATTGGCTTCGGACGATTCTATTGTTCGTTATCAAGGGGGCTTTCTATATACTTACACTGGCGTGGGGCTTTCGGCGTTGCTCGTTTCGACTTGCAGGGCAATGCGAAGGCCTATCGATCGTGGAACGAGTGACAGAATGGCTCTACGCTTTTTTCTTATGTATCAGCTGCAACGATAATCCATAAGCCGTAGTAGCCAACTTTTAATGTTGTTAAAGATGGTACTGTCACCTCATTCACATTGTAACATAGGACATTCAGAAAGGACCCAATCTGAAGATTCTTTAACCGATGAAAAAAGAAGTTTGGCTTTATTTGTCAGACAAGTGATGAGTGTGTGTTTAAAAGGCTATGAGTATAAGGTTAGAGTGATTTCTGCTGATGAGCAAGAAGCTATAGAGTTGAACGAAAGTATTAATGCTTTAAAACCATACCAACTATATGTGCTGATAGAAGCAAAAAATGTGCTCGAACAGGTTGCAAAAGTCGAGAAATTCACAAACAAGAGAGTTTTCGTAGTCAATCAAAATTTGATTTGCTTAGCTGAAGGAGAAAACATTGGTGCAGTAAATTCCGAAGGAACAAGCAACCAAATATCCAAGCATTTAGATATTGACGAATCCAATAAAAGAGTTGCTTTCCGTAAGTCGAAAACAGTATTGCCATTATGGTTGGATAAATACTTGTTTGAAGAACTTGGCGCCCAATATGCTCCTGAGCATACAAGATATGAATATAATCTTGACTTGGACGAAAATGAGTTAAAGGTTTACTTGGGTACATATTTTCCACGCAGCTATGCAGAGATTTTCTGCATCTTTGACAATATATTTCAAAACAAATATATTTATCAAG
>UQWT01000096.1 GCA_900544815.1 uncultured Bacteroidales bacterium
CAAAATAAGATTGGTCCTGTCCAATATTCTGCATTCAAGCTCCCTCTCTATATTTCTCAACTGGGAAGGGGACAGTTCGTCATCGAAAATAACGAGACCAATCTCATTTTCTGTTATATATGTCTTTATCTCCTCTAATTTTCCGGCACCAACATATGTTTTGGAGTTTGGTCTTTCCATGTTCTGAATAAAACGTTTCTCCCCCTCAACTCCAGCAGTTTCGGCCAGAAACTGCAGCTCATCCAAATACTCGCTTATCTCATCTATTGTGTTATTAACAGAACATACACTTACAAATACGCATTTTTCCATCTTTTCAGCTCATTTTGTAAACAATAATACAAAAGTAAAAACTATCTTTGTATATACATTCAAATATTATGTTTATGAAGCATTTTTACTTAAAATCGGCTGCATTTCTCTCTCTACTCCTTATGGGTAATGTAGTTGTGCCTTTGCAGAGAGTTTCTGCGCAAAACAGAGTTAGAGACTACAATGTTGAGTTGGGTATTTTTCAACCCGGAAAATATAATGCAATTACGGATGTCCCCGGAGTTAAAGTTGGGCAATTCACCCTTAATGAGGGCAACGACAAACGTACAGGTGTTACCGCGATTATTCCTCATGAGGGCAACATCTTTAGGAAAAAGGTTCCTGCGGCAATATATATTGGAAACGGTTTCGGCAAACTTGCCGGATATACTCAGGTAAGGGAGTTGGGTAATATAGAAACCCCAATTGTATTGACCAACACCCTTAATGTGGCGGCCGGTCTTGATGCTTTAATAACATATACATTGGCGCAGCCGGGCAATGAGAATGTAGGGTCTGTAAATGCTGTTGTAGGCGAGACTAACGATGGTGGATTAAATGATATACGTTCACGGTTCATTAAGCCTGAAATGGTTTTAAAGGCTTTGGAAGAGGCTAAAGGCGGGCCTGTTGAGGAGGGTAATGTTGGGGCAGGTACAGGTACTCAGATTTTTGGTTTTAAGGGTGGAATAGGAACATCTTCCCGCGTATTGCCTAAATCTCTTGGAGGTTATACGGTGGGTGTTTTGGTTCAGTCAAATTATGGTGGTGTATTGCAGATTGGCGGAGTTCCGGTAGGGGAGATGCTGGGGCAGTATTCCTTTAAATCTGCTTTGGAGAAGGCAGACGGTTCCTGTATGATGGTTGTGGTTACAGATGCTCCTGTTGATGCCAGAAACCTTGAAAGAATTGCTAAAAGGGCCATGTTGGGCCTTGCCAGAACAGGTGGTATTGCCTCTAACGGCAGTGGTGATTATGTAATTGCTCTCTCTGTTAATAAAGATAATCTTATAGATGAGAGCACTAAGACATATAATCCTGTACTTCTCCATAATGATGATATGTCTGCCCTTTTCTTGGCTACAATTGAGGCCACAGCAGAGGCGTTATGGAACTCTATGTTTGCAGCGGAAGATTCTGTTGGTTATAATGGTAAGACTGTCAAGGCTTTGCCTAAGGATAAGATGAAGGAGATTTTTGGACTGAAGAAGAGTAAATAGGTTTTGGCGTTGGCTTTTGCTTTGGCACTGGCCTTTGTTGAGAGTGTATAGAGAAAAGCTTTGGCGTGAATTGGCTTGATTTGACTATAAACTTCTATATAACATATTAAAAAAAACAGCTATAAACGACTTGTCAATCAGCGGAAGAGCGGTTGCCGAAAGCAGCTTATAGGAAACGGCGTCTGTTGAAGGACCGTTAGGATGCAAAGCATACTAAAAGGGACGACTCAGCCGTTTCAAGCTGATTGAAGGCATAAGCAGTTGTTGACACGGAGAGAAATACTGTTTTTTATAATATGTTATTCTTATATCATTTTGGATAGTTTAAATCTGTACTATAAACTTGGAGAGGATGAAAAGTTTTTTTTCACCCTCTCTGATTTTTGTATTATTCGGCTTTCTATGTAACCTCTTTTATTACTCAATAGCCTCTATATTGTTGATATCAAATTGTGCTTTAATCCACCCTTCTTTTTTATAATCTTCTACCAACTCTTTTGGAACTTTAAGCTTAATTTTAGGTATTTTAGAATAACCAAAAGGTTTAATTGAACTACTTTTTGAATTATCGAATTTTAGAGTTGTTGTGGAATGGAGAATGATAGTATTTATATAATAGTTTCTCTTGTCTTCATTTGAATTACCATCATGGCATATAAATGCTTCTGAACCAATCCATTTCAGCGATGCAGGCAGCTCTATGGTTTTGGAACTTGGAGTGTAATTAAAGTGAAATGCATAATGATCTATTGACTTCAATTTAGAGTCTTTTGATATTGTTATTTTTGTTACTTTATCGCATTTAGAGAAGCAAGATTCTTGTAGTTTAACTACATTGTCGGGAATAGAAATCTCTGTAAGTCCACAGTTATAAAAAGCTTCTTTATGTATTTCTTTGAGAGATTCAGGTAATTTAATCGTTTCAAGCGATTTGCAGCTATAAAACGCTTGTACAAATATTTTTTCCAATATACTTCCCTCTGCAAATGTTACGGATTTAAGGTTCTTCTGACGATAAAAACAATGACCATTAATTATTTTCAACCCGGAACCTATAACAACTGATTCAAGCTTATAATTAGGGTCTTTTTCAGCTGATGCATTACCACTAATTGTGGCCCATGCTGAAAAGGCTTGGCTGCCTATCTCTGTTACGCTATTAGGAATTACTATACTCTTTAAAGAACTTCTGCAAAATGCCAGATCACCAATTTTTTGGAGAGTTTCGGGCAATATAGCCTCTTCGAGGTTTCTGAAATCTTTAAAAGTTTCGTCAGGGATCTCTGTAACATCTATTTCTGAAAGATCTATGCTCTCAAGAGTACTCCTAAGGTTAGTTGTTATGTATGTAAAGTCAACTGTGTTAAGAGAGCCATTAAGTTTCAGCTTTGTTATGCTTGCGGGGGCTATGCCTAATTCGTTTATTACGGCCTCGAGGCCACCTGCAGTTACATCTGTATCAACAGTTTTGTCGCACACCAAAATGCGTGATGCAGAGATCTCCTGTCCGTTACCTGTGATAAGGGTTATCTTTAAGACAGCTTTCTCTCCGTTCTTTGCATCTGCAGGCATCTTTACCTTAACCTTTGCATCATTGTTATATTTGCCATCTGTAAAGGTTGGCTCTGTTATTTTTACACTCCATGCAGACGGGTCTGCCTTTGTGTAGATATCCATACCTGTTCCTGTCTCGCTCTTAACCTCTGCCACCAGTGCTGTAAAGTCGGATTCTTTGAGAGTTGAAGGAAGCATAATTGCAATCTCATTCTCACCTGTTAAAGCTATAGTAAATGAACCAAAGCTCTCAAAACCTACTGCCAACTCTTTTGCCTTTGGAATGGTAAGTGTTGTACCGTCTGCAAGGGTAAAGATAACATTATCCGGGTCACTCTCTGTATCTATGCCATCCTCTGCAAAGATTGCATCTCCCCTGTCTCCTTTATCTCCTTTATCACCTTTATCACCTTTATCACCCTTCCCACCATTCTCACCATTCTTTCCGTCTGCACCTGTAGCTTTTACACCTGTGCTACTCCATGTCTCACCACCGTCTGTAGAAAGCTCCCATTCGTTGCTCTCTGTATTGATTCTTACCTGTGGTGCTACTGCATCTGCACCGTCCTC
>UQWT01000097.1 GCA_900544815.1 uncultured Bacteroidales bacterium
GCTCTTCCGTTGATTGACAAGTCGTTCACAACTGTTTCTAATTATTCTCTAAATTTTCTGTACCCTCTCTACTCTCTCTACTATAAATAGCCAACGCCATATTAGTTAATAGTTTATAGTTTAAAGTTCATAGTCAGTTAATTAGTTGATGGTTTTAAAACAAATGGTTTTCTTCTTCACGCTATAAACTATACTCTCTCTACTATAAATAGCCAACGCCAAAGCTATAACAGTATGTATCTTTTAGTCCCCTTTAACCCTACATAACCGTAATAACTGTCTACCACATTCCCGCAAACAACAACAGGCGAACCTATAAGTTCTGGATTTACAACAAGATTAAGTCCGTCTCTTACAGTTCCGCTTGGGAGCTCTACAGCAATGCAGAGATTTCTATTGAGTACTTTCATGTTTGGGGCAATCACAATCGATGTACGAGATGTGAATGGCGGTGCTACACGTACAGAATTGGTGGTTGGGTCACCTCCATATATGTACCCAAAAACCATAATATTACTCTCCCCAATTCTTTTCTGTGCCTCCGGAATCGTAAGGCAACCTGCAGGAAGTGTAAATCCAATATTCAATTCTCCGTTAAGCCACTGCCGGGATGTGTCGCATTCGTAACTTACGCTAACCCCTCTGCCGGAACCGGAGGCATAACTGAGTTTTAGCTCCATCATCTGTCTCTCTGCCAAAGACCTCTCCAACAACAATGTATCTACCCCTTTGCTCCACGCATGTACTTCAAAGAGTGTTGGATTAAGGTAAATGTATCGTTTTTCTGAGAAGCGGTAGTTTTCCGTTTTGTTGTTTTGTGTTATCCTAACGCCGGTGCCGGGGAATTTGGCTATGAACCCTTTATCAAAGGTTAACCTTAATCCGCAGTTCAACTGTTTGCAGTTAAATGATATATGTACCTTTTGGGCATCTCCCACAACAATTGTCTTTTTCTCGCCTACGAGCGGAGAGTCGAACTGTGGCCCTGTAAATTTTGATGATAACAATTCAATATCGTATGTACCTTTTGTTATATTCATTGTGGCCGGGCGCTCTGCATATTTACCGTCGTATATTTTTATTCCGTCTGACGAGTAGATCTTTAACAGAAACTTGTTTGTGTCTAATGTAAGAAGAATGTTTTTTGTCCTAATGTCATCTACATAGTCATAAAGTGATTCTGCATTTATGCTAAAAGATAGTGCAGATCCCTTTTTGTTGGTTTCTTCATCGTGAAACAGTTTCTCGCAGCCCAAAATGGCAATAGTTGCAAACAATGCAAATGGAATAATGGCTCTCTTCATCTTTTCCTCCTTTTTTGAAATAATTAAATTTCTCAAAAGTATCTGCAACTTGTCTGTTTTACTACTGTTTACGTACAATTATTTGGGATATTATTTTTTTATCACGTTTATGGCCTTCATGAGATTATCTTTATACGTGTCTGAAATAGGAAGATAAGTTCCTTTTATACAGATTCTTCCCTTCTCAATGCTCTCTATCCTCTCTCTATTTATAATGAATGATTTATGTATCCTTATAAAATTCTCCTTAGGCAGATTGCTTTCTGCACCTGCCATTGTGAGTGTGGCGATGAGAGCTTCCGACTCTCCCGACAGGTAAACTTTTACATAATCCTTGAGACCTTCAAGATAGAGAATGTCGTTAAGCTTCACCCTAACCAACTTGTAGTCACACTTTAAGAATATATTGTCGGGAAGAAAGTGATGCGAAAATAGATACCTATAAATATGGGGTAAAATAAAATAGACGAAACGCCATTTTTTAACGACTTACGGCTTGTATTTAGAGGGTGTCTAATCTTAAACACCCTCCTTGGATTGGCATGTTACTTTATATTTTTCTTGCCTATAAGCCATACTAAAGAGACCTCTGCTTTTGTAGGGCCATACCATCTTCTGTTTTTTGTTGACTGCCATACATAGTGGCCGTCTATTGGGTCATACTCCATGTATTCTCCCTCTAAATAGCCTACACCTACTGTGAAATCTATATTGAACCTGCGCCCAACCGGTAATGAATAACCGTACGATATTCCGCCTGCGTAGCTCCATTTTTCTCCAAGATAGCCGCGTCCGCCAAGCTCGAAATCGTACGTTATCATCTGCCCGTACAGCCCTATATGATGCCCGGCAAGCTGCTCTCTGCGGTTTTTTGAACCAAACCAGTAACGTACCTCAATGTCGCCGCCGTAGGTGCGCCAATAGTTATGCTTTCTGTCGTTTTTCCACCAGGCATACATCCATTGCCCGGCAATTGACCAACGCTTCCCTAAGCAGATGTCGGCTCCAATATTGGGAATAAGTGCTGCATCGTAAAGCATATTTGTCTTTACACCCATTTTGAAATTCCTGCAGTCTGACGAATCTCTTGTGTTAATGCAGTTTAAGGATTCTTTGTCCTGCATGGCATACGCGGTGCTGCTTATAGTCAATAGGGTAGTGATGATAAATATACACTTAACAAATATGCTATGGAATAGATTAAATGCTTTCATTTTATTTGATTTAAAGATTGTTGATAAAAGTGTCTATATCTTCCTCTTTTGTAGCCCAGTTGGTAACAAACCTTACAGGGGTCTCCATCTCTCCACGCGGACCCCACAGTTCAAATGTGGCAAACTCTTTAAGCCTGTCTATTTCGTTATTGTCCATAAGAAAGAAAAGCTGGTTTGTGGTGGAGCTTATATACTCTTTGTATCCCTTTCCAATCATAGCCTTTTTTAGCTTCGCAGCCATCTCTATGGCATGTCTTGAGATATTGATATAAAGATTGTCTGTGAAGAGCGTCTCAAACTGAATTCCAAGCAGCCTTCCCTTTGCTAACAGTGCTCCGTGCTGTTTTATCAAAGGGTAAAAGTGTGGCAACAGATTCCTCCTTGTTATTACTACAGCCTCTCCGAGCAGTGCTCCAACCTTTGTACCTCCAATGTAGAAAACGTCACAAAGTGCGGCTATATCCCTTAGTGTTACATTAGTGTTGTCTGCTGCAAGTCCGTATCCAAGTCTGGCTCCGTCTATGTATAGCGGAATATCAGCCTCTCTGCAGACTTCGCTAAGCTCTTGCAACTCCTTTAGTGTGTACAGAGTACCATATTCGGTTGGATGTGAGATGTAAACCATTCCGGGGAAGACCATGTGTTCAAATGTGTCGTCTCTGTAGAAATCTTGTATATAGCGCTTTACATCATCTGCCTTTAATTTCCCATCTTTAGAGGGAAGAACCAAAACCTTGTGCCCGGTTGCCTCTATTGCTCCTGTCTCATGATTGTTTATATGAGATGAAGCTGCTGCCATAACTCCCTCATGTTTGTCTAAAAGACCGTCTATCACAGTTGCATTGGTCTGTGT
>UQWT01000098.1 GCA_900544815.1 uncultured Bacteroidales bacterium
AGACTTATCACGGCACAAACGATTCCGTAATGAGTTAGTTGTTTTAGTTTATTCATACTTGTTCCTCAACTTAATTTCTTCTACAAATATGGTTTAAATTAAGTGAATTGGAGATAGATGTGGTGGTTTAAAAAGCTTTTATAGTCAAAATAAACCATTATAGAGTTATTTTTTATTAATTCTACTGTTATAAGTTATTGTAGTGTTTTAGCTTCCCTATATAACTTAGCTTTGGCGTTAGCGTTGGCATTGGCAATTTCAAATGTATAGATAGTAAGGAGGGTAGAGGTGGTAAAGAGTGCAAAAGCCTCATTCAGTACTATAAATGCGCACATTAAGAAATCTTTAGTACATTTGTCTCTGCTGACAGAATTTGATAGTAATGCCCTACACCATATATACCCTTTTATCCTTTGCCTCTGCAATCTCGCTCACAGTATTGTGTTTTGTAATACTGGGAATTAGTATACCATACATTGAGGGAAGTAGAAAAGTACGTTATGCCAGAGTTGTTCTTGCTGTTGCATATTTTGTAATAGCTCTGCCGGGATATTTAGAGCTGATAAGTGTACCGGTGGTTGATCCGCTAATTGTTGCTGCATTTACAATAAGTGCTGCTACTTATGAGGCATTACTTATAACAGAAACCTTGATTACGTTAATGTGTCCGCAGGATATAAACAGGAAAAGTATTTTTTTACATCTTGTGTCGGTCTCTGCAGTTGTAATGCTATTCTTATTGTCTGTTTTTGTATATAGAAGGTTTTTCATCCTCTATTTGGGAGCAGTTTTCTGTATTTTGTTGTATATATATTATATCCGTCTCTTTAACATTGAGTACAAAAAATTCAGAACCACAATGGAGGAGTATTACGATGAGGGACAATATTATAAATTAAGGTGGTCTGCTATCAGCTTCTATTCATCGCTTGTTGTTGGCCTACTCGCACTTGTAGCTCCATTTGGACCTATTGTTTTATATGACATATTTACAATAGGTTACATAACTTTTTATATAATGTTTACCATTAGGTTTGGTAACTATGTTATGCAGCTTAATTATTATCTTCCTGCAATATTAAGCAAGAATAGAGTAACAAAGCCGGATGAAGTGAATGCAGATAAGGGTGACAGGGTAAAGTTAAATGAAGCAACTGTTGGCGATAAATTAAAAGGTAATAAAGAGATAGATAAACTAAAAAATTCTTTGCAAGAGTGGGTAAGAAATGAGCAATACCTCAATTCGGATAAAAGTATAGAGGAGGTTGCCCACGAATTAAATACAGATATATCTTTTTTAAGATGGTACTTTAATACCCAAATGGATAAGGACTTTAGGACTTACAGAGTTGAACTGAGGATTGAATATGCTAAAAGGCTTTTAGCTGAAAATCCCCAACTGTCAATCAATTCCATCTCTTACAGAGCAGGATTTAACACAAAGGCTAATTTCTATACATATTTTAAAAAATATGTGGGGGTTAGTCCTGCCGAGTATTTAAGGGATTTAAAAAGGGGTAACTAACATATAGTCACCCCCTCTTTAGTTTTTGAAGTTTTTCCGTCTGCCTCCTTATTCCTCAATCGCTTCTATATAATTGATATCAAAATTATATTTAACCCAGTGAGTTTTTTTATAATCCTCTACCAACTCTTTTGGAACCTTTAGTTTTATTTTAAGGTTAGAATTAAATGGGGTGGGGCCAAAAGGCCAGTGATTTATATAACCTCCACCACCTGTGAAATATAGAACTTTTGGTGAATGGAGTATGATGGTTTCTATGTAGTAGATTCTATCAGCCGTTATTTTACCATTATGACAATTAAATATATTCTGTCCAATATCTTCTAAAGATGCAGGCAGCTCTATGGTTCTGGAGCTTGGAGCATATTTAAAACTAAATGCAAAATTACCTATGAACTCTAATTTAGAGTCTTTTGATATTGTAATCTTTGTTACTTTTTCACAACCTGAGAAACAATATTCTTCTAATGCAGTTACATTGTCCGGAATAGTAATCTCTGTAAGTCCACACCTCCTAAAGGAGCTATGCCATATATGGTTAAGTGTTTCAGGTAATTTTATCTGTTTGAGTGATTTGCAGTCACAAAATGCATAATCGCCTATATTTTCTAATATACTCCCATCTGCAAATGTTACAGATTTAAGGTTTTCCTGATGATAAAAGCTATATTTAGTAATCTGTTTAAGCCCCGAACCTATAACAACTGATTCAAGTTTACAATTAGGCTCTTTTTCATCTGATGTTTTATCACTAGTTGTGGCCCATGCCGAAAAGGCTTGCATTCCTATCTCTGTTACGCTATTAGGAATTACTATACTCTTTAGAGAACTTCTGCAAAATGCCAGATCGCCAATTTTTTGGAGAGTTTCAGGCAGTACGGCCTCTTCAAGGGTTCTGAAATCTTTAAAAGCTTCGTTAGGGATCTCTGTAACATTTGTTTCTGAAAGGTCTATGCTCTCAAGGGTGCTAATAAAGTTAGTTGTTATGTATGTAAAGTCATCTGTGTTAAGAGAGCCATTAAGTTTTAGCTTTGTTATGCTTGTGGGGGCTATGCCTAAGTCGTTCAGTGAAGCCTCAACAAGGCCTCCGGACGGAATATCTAATTCTAAAGTTTTATTACATATTAAGCTACGTGATGCTGAGATCTCCTGCCCGTTACCTGTGATAAGTGTAATCTTTAAAACAGCCTTCTCTCCATCTTTTGCATCTGCTGGCATCTTTATCTTAACCTTTGCATCATTGTTATATTTGCCATCTGTAAAGGTTGGCTCTACTACTTTTATACTCCATGCAGATGGGGCAGCCTTTGTGTAGATATCCATACCTGTGCCTGTCTCGCTCTTCACCTCTGCCACCAATGCTGTAAAGTCAGACTCCTTGAGTGTTGAAGGAAGCACAATAGCAATCTCATTCTCACCTAAATTTACAGTGAATGAATCAAATCTGTCAAAACTAACTGCCAACTCTTTTGCCTTTGGAATGGTAAGTGTTGTACCGTCTGCAAGGGTAAAGATTACGTTATCGGGGTCACTCTCTGTATCTATGCCGTCCTCTGCAAAGATTGCATCACCCCTGTCTCCTTTGTCTCCTTTATCTCCTTTATCACCTTTATCACCCTTTCCACCATTCTCACCATTCTTTCCGTCTGCACCTGTGGCCTTTACACCTGTGCTACTCCATGTCTCACCGCCGTCTGTAGAAAGCTCCCATTCGTTGCTCTCTGTATTGATTCTTACCTGTGGTGCTACTGCATCTGCACCGTCCTC
>UQWT01000099.1 GCA_900544815.1 uncultured Bacteroidales bacterium
TAAGAGGTTTAAGACCAAGTATCTGTCTTGCCTCTGCAGGTGTAGCTACCTCACGTCCGAACTCTTTTGCAAGTCTTACAACCTTCTCTACAAGTTCACCGTTTGATTTTGCCAAAACGCCTCTAGAAAGATATACATTATCCTCAAAGCCAACCCTTACATGACCACCGTCTATGATAGCGGCAACAGCAAGAGGGAACTCATATCTTCCAACACCGGCTACTGTGTAGGTAGCATCTGCAGGAATACTTCCTCTCATAAATACAAAATCTCTAAGATCGCCTCCGATACCACCATTAACACCCATCACAAAATCAAAATGAATAGGATGTTTGATGAGACCTTTTTTAGCAACTCTTAGAGCCATCTCAATCATACTCTTGTCAAATACCTCACACTCAGGCTTGATACCTCTTTCAATCATCTTCTCTCCAAAGTACTTGATTGTATTCTCTGTGTTTTCAAAGATATCATCTCCACCAAAGTTGAGAGTTCCGCAATCGAGGGTAGCCATTTCAGGCATCAGTTCTGTTGGTTGCAATCTCTCATCATTTGTCATACCTACAGCACCACCTGTAGATGGCTGGATGATAACATCCGGACAAACCTCTCTTATAGCATTAATGATCTTTTCAAATCTGGCCTTGCTTTGAGTTGGAGTACCATCATCCTCTCTTACATGAAGATGGATAATACTGGCACCGGCATCGTATGCACTCTTAGCCTCCCTCACGCACTCCTCTACTGTGTAAGGAACGGCAGGGTTATGCTCTTTCAAAACCTCTGCACCGCAAATGGCTGCAGTAATAATGAGTTTCTCCATACCACTTACTCCTTTTTTCTCTGACATTTTGCAGGGACAACGCATGTACCGCTTGCTCTGCAAACCACTATAGGCTCCTCAAGCACATCAGCAGCCGAATCAGAAATATCCGGACGAGGAACAATTACTTTTCTTGCCTCAAACACCATTTTACGAGAGGTGTTGCCAACATGCACAATCTCACCTTCTGCCTCAATATAGTCACCTGCATAAACAGGAGCTATGAATTCAACATTATCGTATGCCTTAAACAGCCCCTCATCTCCATCATTCTGAATAAGAAGTTCTGTAGCAACATCTCCAAAAAGGTTAAGCATGTGCGCACCGTCTACAAGGTTTCCGCCATAGTGTGCATCATGACAACTCATACGCACACGAATCAATGATTTTTTACCCATAATATTTCTGTTAATGTTAGTTTTCTTTTACATAAATCTTATCTACGAAAATGCCAGGTGTATGAACAGCCTCAGGTGCAATCTCGCCGGTTTTAACAAGCTTTTCTGCCTCAACTACAACATAATCAGCAGCTGTAGCCATAAGCGGATTAAAATTCTGAGTAGTTCCTAAATAGATGCAGTTACCATCCTCATCGCAAATAGATGCACCTATAAACGCCATATCTGCCTTAAGCGGCATCTCAAGAAGGTAAGTCTTACCATCAATCTCAACAGTACGTTTTCCATTTGCAACCACAGTACCAAGACCTGTTGTAGTAAGCACTCCGCCCAAACCGGCACCGTACGCTCTAATCCTCTCTGCAAGAGTACCTTGAGGTGAGAATTCGATCTCCAGTTCACCGCTATTCATCTGCTCGCTTGTGTTAGGATTTGTTCCAATATGAGAAACAATCACCTTTTTCACCTGCTTATTGGTAATAAGCTTGCCATGTGCGACATCCGGATAAGCGGTATCGTTACAGATTATAGTAAGATCCTTCACACCAGATTTTGATAGTTCGTCCATGATCTTGTGAGGACTACCGGCGCCTAAAAAACCGCCAACCATAATTGTCATGCCATCCTTAACCAAAGCAACAGCATCCTTAAGTGAAATTCTTTTGTCCATTATTATTATTTTAGATTTAACATTTCTCACATACACCCCCACTTACCCCATGCAAATATATTTATAATTAGTATATATTCAAATAACTTTTTTGTTATTTTTTAAGTATTTTTCATAATTTTTTAGAATTATAGTTCTTTTGGCATAATTTTGTAAAAAAAGATTAAACAAAAAATAGTATAAACATGACTTTTTACACCATTCTATGCAAGTTGCTATCGGTTACAACAGATATAGCACAAAATGACACAATACTAAAACCAAAAGAAGTTATAGACCAGAAAATCAAGACATTGATTGAAATGCCAACAGATGAACTAATACATAGCGGAATAAAATTAGTCATTGATTTAGGTTTAAAAATTCTTGCAGCATTTGTAATTTATTTTGTTGGCGGATGGATTATAAAACGAATCCGTTACATTTTGAAAAAGATTATGACAAAGAGGAAAGTTGAGGCCTCTCTCATGACTTTTATACTAAGTTTTACCAACATCACATTAACGATAATACTTATAATTATTGTAATTGGAGCATTGGGCATAGATACAACATCACTTGTGGCACTTATAGCAGGCTCCGGATTGGCAATAGGAATGGCTATGAGCGGCACCCTGCAGAACTTTGCCGGAGGCATAATGATATTGCTGTTTAAGCCGTTCAAGGTTGGAGACTACATTCAAGCGCAAGGGTATGACGGTACAGTAACATCAATAGAAATTACAAATACAAAGATTACCACTCCGGACAACAAAAAGATCATACTGCCAAACGGTTCTATAATAAACGGAGTAATAAACAATTTTTCTACAACAGGAACAAGAAGATGCGAGTGGAAGGTAAGTATCTCTTACGGAGATGACGTAGCTGTGGCAAAAGAGGAGATTTTAAAGATCATTAACAGCAATCCGCTTGTCATTTCAGAACCGGCAGCACCAATGGTCGCATTAGAGTCTCTTGGAGAGAGCGCACTTGTCATTACGGCGAGAGCATGGGTAAACAGCAACGATTATTGGACATTATTCTACAATATAAACGAGGAGATATACAACAAACTACCAAAAGCCGGGATAAGATTTCCATATCCACAGATGGATATTAACATAAAAAGGGATGACCAATAATTTTATGTCATCCCAAATATAGTTAAAAGAGGTTTAATAAGGTGTCTTATTAGGCCTCTTTTTGGGAGTGTAAACTAAACTGTGTCAAGTAATATTTCTGGTGCTGTTTTGGAACTTTTAAAAGTTCCAAAACAGCGC
>UQWT01000100.1 GCA_900544815.1 uncultured Bacteroidales bacterium
TTTCCGCCATCTTTATCACTTACAACCGTCACTTTTGCATAGACATCCTCTGTTACAGTTGTTTCTCCTTTTGCTCTTAGATCTTTAATTGAGATGTATGTTTTCTCTTCAGATTTTGGAACTACGGTAACTGTAAATGATGATATCTTACCCTGCTCAAATTTCAATACCTTACTCTCAGATGTAATAGCCTTTGTGTACTCTTTGTCATTTTCGTCTGTTACGGTAACTACTACTGTCTTACCCTCGCAAGAGATGGCAGGGATACCAAACCAGAATGTTTTGTCGCAAGGGTATTTGCTGTTGTCTATTTCAACATATGTGTTGTTATATTTGTTCCCAGCTTTTAATTCACCTGCTTTATTGCCATATTGCTCATTATCTGCAGTGTAGTAGTAGAGACCTGTTCCGGTAACGTTCTGGCCGAAATCAATCTTTACAGTTTTGATTTTAGTATCTACACCATTAATGGTAACTTTACCGTAAGCTGTTGCATGAGTAAATATAACATCAACATTGTTCGCTACACCGTTGGTGAAACCATATTTGGCAACCAATAGCTGTGCTTTTGGGTCACAAGAGGTTGGAGTAGAGACCTGTGTTGTAGGAATGACTACATTGGCGTTTTTATTGGTACTACTGTATCTTGTAAATCCGCCGGCATCAGCATCTGTATAGTTACCTTTATACCATGGCGAGAATACAAAAATAGAACCCTCTTTTGATGATGGTTCTGCAAGTTCTGCTGAGAAAGTGGTTGTTTCCCCTTTTCCATTAACTTCTACAACGTTATTACCCTCATTGTCTAAATCTGTATCTAAATAAGTTATACCAACTTTCTCATCTCCTGTCCAAAGTGTAGGGTATTTGTCGGTTGTTCTGTCTCCAAAATAGGTTTTTGTACCGTCTGCTACAGATGTGAAGTTAACTTTAACTGTGCCTTTACCGTCGTTAACCTGTGCTTTGTCCTCTTTTTGGCAAGAGGTAAATGTCATTGCTGCTGCAGCAATGAGCATTAAAGATTTAATCCCTTTTTTCATAGCTGCATAAGTTTAAAATTCACCGTAATCCTCTTCGCCTGCACCGTCAATACCGGATCCGGTAAATGATGTGGCAAAGCCTTTTTCAATAAGCACTTGTTCAATAAGAACTTGTGGCTCTTCGTAGTTCTGTTTCATAATGAATCTCTTTTGTAAATGTTGTTAATATATTAATTGTTATATTTCTTCTTTGCTCAAAGTCCCCACCCCACTATCCACGCAAAGATAAAAATCTTTCTATTCATATCAAACCAAAAATCAATTAAATTATTATAAATGTTATATGTATTTATGTCTGTACTGTAAATTGTTAACCTTTACGCTGTTTCTCCCGTTATGCCATAGTTTATAGAGAGACTTTGGCGTTGGCTTTGGCGTTAGCGTTGGCAATTTTAATGGTAAAGAAAGTAAGGAGAGTAAAGAGGGTATAGAAGTTTGAGCTGATTAACTGACTCTAAACCTTTTCCGTAAGCCAAATGAGCAAAGACGAACTTGTTTGAGCTTTGCCATGGCGAGGAAAAGCTGCGCGTAAGCGAACAATAAACTATTAGCCAAAGCCAAAGCTAACGCCAACGCTACTCCAAAGTGAGGTATTCACGCAGGGTGAACCTCTTCTTTACTGGCTCGTTAACCTTTACGCTCTCCTCCCTAATGTTGTATGAACGTTTCTGCTTTACAATGTAGTCCTTTAAAAATTCGTCTATCACTGTTCTGTTATTCATTGCAGAAAATGCTATCTCATGATCTGCGTTTATTGTTTTGCAGAATGAGAAGGGGTGGCTGCTATCCAAGAATTTTTCTGCAAGATATGCAGAGCCGTAAATACCTCCTTTGTGCATATTCACATAATTGAATGGTACGCTTGGGTCTGCGTCTCCGTGAAAGAAGAGTACCGGGGTAACATTATTCCCAAATTCAGGTTCCACTTTTTGTGTAAACACCGCCCCTGCAAACGATATTATTCCGGCATAGCCGAAATTTTTTGGTAGACGTTCTCTAACATTTGTATCGCCGTTAAAATATCTGTTGGAGTGGTAATATTCTGTTTGCATTGCAGTTATCGCCCCCGAACTTGAGCCGCTGAGGATTATTCTGTTGTTGTCTGTATGCCACTTGTCAGATTGTGAAATTACAAAGTTGGTTGCAGTAATGCAGTCTGCAACTGCCAAATCTACCGCATTCAAAAGCACAGATTGTATCTCTTGCTCCTTCACCTCCACCTTTTTGCCAGATTTGACCTCTTTAAAGTAGTTTGCATACCAATTACGCAACCCTTGGCGGTAATCTATTGTAATTACTTGATACCCCTGTTTTACGTAATAGACAAAATATTTTAGGTATGGCTTAAAGTTTCTGTTGCCCTCCATAAACCCGCCGCCAAAGAGAAACATTATTACCGGCTGTTTTTTGCCGGTTATATTTGGGTTGTTGAGTTCTGGGTTGTAGAAATATCTTGTAAGATACAAAGAGTCTCGCCCCTTTACAGCGTAGAGAATATCCTCCATATAGACCTCATATACCTTTTCGTCTGTTCCGTAGGTACAGAAGGGTAAATTGTCTATTTTTTCGTCTGCGGCATTTTTGTCGTCTGAACCGTAAACTATTAGTGATGAAATAAGCAGTATTGATGTAGTTAGAATAAGTTTTGCAAGGTTGTGCTGTATGTTCATCCTTAAAACTTTTTAGTTATGGGTTGCGAAGATAGATATTTTTTAACATAATTGGAGTTATATTTGTATCGTATTGCACCAAGTGGTGTAGTAAACAATATATTTAAAAGTGGGGGATGTTGAAAATGAGATACATTGTAAATAGACTTTTCATTAAGACTGTAATCCTTTTTTGTGTGGCTTTTATTGGAAACTGCTTCATGCTGCCGGGGCAGGATACTTTTCCGTACCGGGATATACCAAAGGAGATTAAAGGTGCAGACAAGCGGCTCTCTTTTCTTATAGAGCATTATTGGGATAAGTTTAATTTTGCAGATACCTCTCTTCTCAAGCGCAATATTGCGGAGCAGGGGTTGTCT
>UQWT01000101.1 GCA_900544815.1 uncultured Bacteroidales bacterium
GTAAACCCAGTCAGTGATAGTGTAAACCATATTAGTTAATCCGCTCTAAAAGTGTCAACCAAAATCAGGGAAGGTCAGACATCCAGTTCCATTGGCTGCAAGTAGTTAGCAAAACGGAAATAACTTACCGAATGAAGGAAATTCAAGGCTTCTTCTTCATTCTCAATCGTCAGCCCACGTTCTTTCAAGATGTTGAGCTGCCAACTAAAGTCCATTGCGTGCTTTGTGTATTGCATACTATTTTTATAAAACACGAAGTCCTGCCGTGGTACGCTTTCAAGAAGAGGCGTGGCAGGAACTGTTACTGCAAAGGTACGATTTTATACCGAATAGCCAAAACTTATTCCTTTAATCAGATGTGGCATAGTGTTAATCTCCTTATGAAAAACCTTGCCAAATTAATTTTGCTTATAAATTTTTATGGATTTTTAATATTTGCTCAAAAAATTCGTACCTTTGATACTGCTTAGCTAGCCCTATGTTCCAAACTGTTGAAGTTACGCATTAGTGTACTTTGTGGTTTGGTTGCAGGGTGGGTTGGGCAAACATAATATGACGTTACTTGACGTTTATCTTCTGTCATCAAACTTGGCAATTTGATAAGATTCAATCAGAAGAAACGGCAACGGGAGCGTCCGCATTGTGATGACGATTCAGTCGCCACGCTTTGGTGCGTGGTCATTACTGTATATCATCCCTGACGTGGGCTAGCTACGTTGCTCGTTCTGATTGAATGGCAGCCAAGGCCTGATGACGGGATGAGCAAAAGTATGACACCCACGTCTTTTTTTGTATCCGTTCGGATAAGGGCTGTCGCCGGACACAGATAAACAACACTGAATGAGAAAAATTTGAATGTTTAATTAATAATGCTTTGGATATCCTATTGCAAGTTAGTTATACATAAAGCTTATATGCTCAAGCGATTTATTTGCATGTTTGGGATGACCACTGATACGCAAGTTTTTGACGAACTTTTCAAAGAACTCATTTTTTTAATGCCAAAGCCACTTTGACTTGGTCAATTTTTAACGAACTATATATAGCTCATGAATAAAAAACTCATCATTCCGATTATTATCTGTACAATCATAATTATTGCAGTTATCTCTACCTGCTTTGGTGAAGGTAGTAAGATAAAACTCACATGGGAAGCAGTACCAGTTCCAAAGGAGATAAAAGACTCCATTGAGTTAAAAGTTTATGTAGAAAATTCCGGTAGTATGGATGCGTATATGTGTGCCGGATCAAATCTAAAAGATGCAGTTTTCGATTACGTAAGCGACTTGAAACGATTGACCACATCCTGCTCTTTGTACTATATCAATTCTAAAGTTATCCCTTTCACCGGGGACTTAAATACGTACATTAAAAATCTTACCCCACAATCTTTTGCTAAAGCTGGCGGAAACCGCGCGAATACAGACCTTCGTCAGATTTTTAACATGATTGTGAAAGCCAATGATAAACAAACAGTTTCTGTATTTATCTCAGATTGTATCCTTGACATTACTAGGAATTCGATTGATTTTTTAGGGAATTGTCAGATTTCTATCAAAAACACGTTTAATGAAGCACTGGCAATAAATCCCGAGTTGGGAGTTGAGATAATCAAACTTGACTCCAAATTTAAGGGGTTCTGGTTTTGTGGACATAATCGGGAATATTTGGATGGTATAAAACGACCTTACTACATTTGGGTAATTGGCAACCAAAGGTATTTGGCTGAATTCAACCAAAAGGTCCCTGTAGAGAATATTATAGGCGGTATTAAAGAATACTGTGCGTATGCCGCTCCACAGAAAATTCCATTCGATATGAGTAGAAGCACTTATGCAATAAACCATTCAAGAAAGATAAATGTTGAATTGCTCGTAAATATAAGGGGATCGTTGCAAAGCAATATTGTGTGCAAGAATATTTTACAATATAAATCTGCCAACCCTCAACAAGTAGCAGTGACATCGGTAGAAGAGATTACTGCCGCAGCTAGTCCGTATAGCCATGTTGTCACTTTAGAAATCTCCAATCCAGAGACCATAAAATCAGAAACGGTTTCTTTCTCTTACCCTTATTTGGCTGCATGGGTATCTAATTCAGATGACACAACAGGGCAAAATGTTAAAGAGAATCTTGACAAAACAACAGGGCTAATGGCACTGATTAAAGGTGTGGCTGAAGCCTATAAGAACTTAACTACATACGGATCAGTTTCCTTTGAATTAAAAAACAAATAAAGTTAAATATTATGAGTGAATTTTTTGGAAGTATCTACTGTTGGCTCGAAGACTTCTTTGGAATAGAGCTTGCAGAGTATCTTTGGGGAGAATCATCTCCAGAACAGTTAAGCAACATGTTCATTGGCATCGGTCTTAGTATGTTGGTTATTTCCCTAATTGTAGCTGTTTGCTACTATTACATTATCAATCATCCACGCCTAAACAATTGGTGGGGATGGCTTATTTTTCTGGGCATTAATGCTGTTATAAACTTTGTGGTTGGTTGGCAATGGGTCCTTAAAAATTATTATGCAGGATTAATGGTAAAAAAAGATGCTGTAACACAAAAAATTGTTGACCTTCCTATCTACTCAGATG
>UQWT01000102.1 GCA_900544815.1 uncultured Bacteroidales bacterium
TATCTTATGCGGCCACTACAAGGGGATTGATCATAGGGTAAGGGAACATCTTATTACAAAAGAGATTTCAATAGGTAATTATGTTCTTAGCGGTGGCGAACTGGCAGCTGCGGTTGTATGCGATGCTGTTATAAGGTTGATTCCAGGAGTTCTTACAGATGAAACTTCTGCTCTATCAGACTCCTTTCAAGACAATCTCCTGTCTCCTCCTATTTATACAAGGCCGGCAGATTTTAACGGATGGAAAGTTCCGCAAGTACTACTATCCGGCAACCCAAAACTAATATCAGAATGGCAGGAAGAAAAAGCCATGGAAAGGACAAGACTTTTACGGCCACAGTTGTTGGTAAATGATTAAAAAAATCTTCCCGACAAAAAATAAATTGTCGGGAAGATAATTCACTTTATTTTAGCTGCTTTAATGCTTGAGCAATCTGGTCCGGACAAGAGGTTCCTCTTTTACCGCAAGGTATTCCCTCCAACTTTTTGATTGCATCTTTAACCTTTAGCCCTTCTAAAAGGGTGCTAACCCCACTTCCATTACCTCTACAACCTCCGGTATAGACAACTTTTTTTATCACATTATGTTTATCTATCTCAATATGAAACAATTTAGCACAAACTCTTTTATCCGGAACATACTCTACTATCCTTGTTTTGTCTGGAGTAATGGAATCCAAAACAAATGTACTGTAAACCTTTTCGTTTTGATTTTGGTTTTGGTCTGTCCCATTTGCGTAAATCTCATTACTGGTTGTAAGGCAGCCAAAAGTTAATAGGGCCATAGCCAATATCTTTTTAATTTTCATACGTATGATTTTAGTTAATAACAAATAACGCACAAAAATATAAAAAATAAAATAATACAGTGTAGTTTAGTAAGCGTTAAAAAATAAGTTGGTAAAGATTTAGCAGTATTTTTGAGAGAAATATAGACCGAAAAGACAATTAAAGATTACCAAGTTATTTTTTTAAGATTACTTAATATCTTTGCATGCAAATTTTTCGCTATGAAGTTGATTAAATTCATTAAAGACTGGATACTTATCTTCTCTATTCTTGCCGGAATTTTTGGATATTTAATATATGTAAATATCCCTTTTTTAGATTCCACCCATGCATTTGCAAATGATGCTATAAGCATAATACAACCTATGCTTATTTTTTCCATGCTGTTTCTTACATTCTGCAGAGTAAACCCAAAGCACTTAAGACTTTGCAGATACCATTGGTGGCTGTTGCTCTTCCAGGCAGGGATGTTCCTAACATTGGCAGTAGTAGCGGTTCTTATGCCACAAAGCGATGCTCGCGTGCTTGTTGAGGGGGCAATGCTCTGTTTTATCTGCCCAACCGCCACAGCAGGAGCTGTTATTACTAAAAAACTTGGAGGAAACGCCTCCCATATTACTACATACACAATACTCATCAATTTGGTTGTAGCATTGCTGATACCGGCTGTGGTTCCATTTGTTCATCCAAACTCATCCATGACTATGTGGAACGCCTCAATGTTAATTCTAGGAAAGGTATTTCCTCTACTATTGCTTCCCCTTATTGCAGCTTTTCTTATTAGATGGCTGTCTCCAAGGTTACACTTTACATTATCTCATTTTCAAGAGGTATCATTTTATCTATGGACGATTGCACTTGCTCTTGCTACAGCGGTAACAACAAGATACATAGTGCACAGCAATGTAGCAGTCTCTACTCAGCTATGGCTTGTTGCAATCTCATTGATAAGTTGTCTTTTACAGTTTTATCTTGGAAGAAAAATTGGTGCTGCATATAATGACAAAATGACCTCAGGGCAATCTTTAGGGCAGAAAAATACAGTTCTGGCAATATGGATTGGTTATACTTTTTTCTCTCCTATAACATCTGTAGTTGGCGGATTTTACAGTATCTGGCATAACATTGTCAACTCGTATCAGCTTTACACATACAATAAGAAACATAAATAAAATGGAAGGGCAATATAAAATACTCTTTGTATGCTTAGGCAATATTTGCAGATCTTCTGCAGCAGAAGGTATAATGCGTAAATTAGTTAAGGAGGAGGGATTAGAAAAGAATTTTGTAATAGATTCGGCAGGTCTCATCTCGTATCATGAAGGTGAGCTTCCCGACAGTAGAATGAGAGCACATGCTGCGAGAAGAGGATACGATTTGACACACCTCTCTCGCCCGATAAAAACAGACGATTTTAGGAAGTTCGACCTAATTATAGGGATGGATGATGACAATATAAGACGACTTAACAGAATGGCATCAGATAATGAGGAAAAATCCAAAATTCACAAAATGACAGAGTATATGACAAACAAGGTTGCAACAACGGTTCCCGATCCATACTACGGAGGAGCATCGGGATTTGAAAATGTGCTGGATATCTTAGAGGATGCCTGCTGTGGTTTGATGAATTCATTACGGAGGCGCTAGCGTTGGCTTTAGCTTTGGCGTTGGCATTGGCTTTAGCTTTAGCTTTTTTGTGTAAAGAGTATATGGAAAGTATAGAGGGTAATCAAAAACAGTTTTTCTCTCCATGCCAATCAACTGCTATTGCTCTCAATCAGCTTAAAACGGCTGAGTCGTCCC
>UQWT01000103.1 GCA_900544815.1 uncultured Bacteroidales bacterium
AGTGTGTTGTGCAGGTTTAGGGGGCTGTCTGCCGGGCTTAACTATATGCCGGAGCGTGAGCGGAGGTGTTTTCTTGCTGTAGATGAGTATATTAACTATATTTTGCAACGCTACCTGCTAAGGATTGTAAAGCTCTACGATTCGTTGGATAATAGTGAACTTTATGCTTCCAGACAAAAAATCTTTGCTCTTGTCCGCAGCATTAGGGATTATTCTGCATCTCGCGGATATGGTCTTATAGATGATAACCCGGTACATAACAGGGATTTGGTGTATTACAGGGGACTGCTTAAAAAGTATATTGAGAGTGATCTATATATAGGCTTGTCTAAGAGGCGGGATGGTGTTGCGGTTGAACAGCTTTGTTATAGTATTGCTGCCGGTGTGGCCATGATCTTTGCTACGGCTGTTGGGTGGATCTTTCAGGTGAAATTTGGAAATATCACCTTTCCTCTTTTTATTGTGCTGGTTATAAGCTATATGCTTAAGGATAGAATTAAGGATCTCATGCGTTTTTATTTTGCTCACAGGCTTGGAAACAAGTATTTTGATAAAAGGGCCTCAATAAATATTGGCAACAATAAGGTGGGAGAGATAAAAGAGGCTGTGGATTTTATATCGGGAAGCAAAATAGACTCCTTTGTTGCAAAAATAAGGGAGGAGATGTCTTTTATGGACAATGAGTCTAAGGTGCTTGAGGAGAAGGTATTGCTGTATAGAAAGTTAATTGTCATTGGAAAAAATGATTTTACTTGCGGTAATTATTACCCTTTTAAGGGGATAAACGAGATAATGAGACTGCATATAGGCAGGTTTATGCAGAAGATAGATAATCCGGAGGTTTTTATTGATTCTATAGATGATACCGGGCATGTGTCTGCGATTGCGGTGCAGCGCATATATTATATTCATATCGTGATGCAGTTGAGGCATATAGATAGGGTGGAGTTAAGGCATTTTAGGATTGGGTTTAACAGAAACGGCATTGTTAGGGTGGAGGAGGCTTCGTTGGGATAGCAATGGAAGCTGCTTAGGGCGTTTTGCTCAAAACAGCTCCCTCGGAATGTTGTTTTAGGTTTGCAGCGGGTTACTTTAGTGCCTTTAACATCTGTTCTATACATCGTTTTTTTTGCTCCATGTTGGGGTGTACGTAGAGATTAAGGGTGGTGCTTATGTTGGAGTGTCCTAACAGTACACTTACGGTTTTGTAGTCGCATCTGCTCTCTATACATCTTGTTGCAAAGCTGTGGCGAAGCCCGTGAAATTTTAGTGCGGGAAGCTCAAGGTGTTTCATTAGTCGGTAGTAATGGTTTCTGTATGTGCGCGGTTCGGTTGGGTGTGGATCGTTTGTAAGCACATAATATTCATTGTTAACTACTCTTTTTAACGGCTTAATTATGGAAAGTAGCTCTTTGGTCATTGGGATCTCCCTTATTGAGTTCTTGGATTTTGGGGTATCTATTATTAGTTCTGTATGTGCAGGTGTTCCCCGGGTATAGATTCGCTGGAGGGTTTTGTTTATCTTTATTATGCCGTTGCTTGTGTCTATGTCTTCCCATTTTAATGCGCATATTTCTCCTATTCTTATTCCCGACAAAAGGCATATATATATTCCAAGGTTTTGAAAGCTGAAGTTGTCTTTTATGTGTTGCATTATCTTTCTTTGACTTGATATGCTAAGAACTTCCAATGGTGGATTTTCTCTGTCTGTGGGGAATTTTATCTCTATGCTTCTTGATTCTTTCATGTGCCATTTTGAACCGAATTTGAGGATCATCTTAAGGATGACAAGCATATCTTTTATGGTCTTCCTGCTGAGTCCTTCCTGTAGTTTGGCAAGCACATATTGCTGGACTAACTCCTCTGTAATATCTGTTCTTTGTCCGAACGCAGGCTGGAGATGGCTTTGAAGCAGTATTGTGTATGTTGCGTAGGTGGACTTTTTTACGTACTGCTTTTTGTCTGCTATCCACAGTGTGGCAAGCTCGTTGAATGTCATATTGTTCATGATATCTTTATTTTGTTATTAGATACCATGCAATTAACAAAAATCTTTTATATCAATTGCCACACCTAAGGGTTATTACTTTACTGTTTAAGCCAATCTATTTTGTTGTTATATCATCATTTTGAATAGAACGTCCTATATTTCTATTCATAAACTGTCTTCCAAAACGATACGTTATAGAAAATATTAAAATTGATGATGGAATCTGGAAAATACTAATATTTAACAAAGTGAAATCATGGATGTTTAAATGAAGTAATTGAGATGCTATTTGAAAAAGGAAAAAGAAAGGGTAAGCTGAATATATCGCACCGCTACAACCTCATACCCTTGCTATCTTCCGATCCTGGGGGGATTCTGAGGGAGCTGGTCGTATATGACTTACCCATATGCAAAGGTACACTTTTTTTTTGTTCGGCCAAAAATTTCTTTATGCAAAAACAGAAGGCAGAGTCAAAAAGCAAGTGCAACATTACAATAAAAATTTAAAAAACTCATCCTTAGGAGTAGAGAAATTTAAT
>UQWT01000104.1 GCA_900544815.1 uncultured Bacteroidales bacterium
CGTCTGGATTCCGCAGGACATGAAGGAGAAAGCAGTATGCTTCATCAGCGAATATCTGGTCATCGTCCTCCCGAAGAACGGCATCGTGAACAACATGCACGAGGCATACGACCGCATCTGCATGCCAGAAACCGGACTCGGCACATTCATCTCTGGACCATCAAAGACTGCCGACATAGAGCAGGCGCTGGTAATGGGAGCGCAGGCTGCACGCGGCGTGACAGTGGTAATAAGAGAAGAATAATGAGGATATAAGAATACAAACAATATTTACATTCTGCAGTATATAACAGGATATTGCAGTCATGCATAACTTCTTATTGCTGTATGCTAAGATATTTTTATCAAAAATAATTAGGCTGGATTCCATCACGAAGAATCCAGCCTTTATAGTTACCCTTGTTTATTGCAAATATCAATTCAAGCAACCATGAACAAAGGTACACATTCCAGCGGTCAGCAATATTTATAAAGGCACTCCGCCTATAGGTATAGGTTCGCATACCTATAAGATTCTTACTATTGGCGACTATGCCAAAAAACGTTTGATGTTTCGTATATGGTCTGGCAGATGAGTCGCTATCAGTCAGCCACCAACAGCCCTAATAAATTAAAGAACTTCACAACACAAATATTTTCCTTGTTTTCTTTTTCCATTCTTGTTTAGTTTTCCTATCTTTGTAGTCACATTATGACAATTCCATCAAGAATAAGTCTATTGGTTTTAATCTAACCTCTGAACAACATTGGAAGATACTACCAACCTGTCTCCAAAGGCAGACGCTTCATTGTATAATGGGCAGCCATCCGACACTGGCTCATCGTGTCCAAGTGCAAGACTTACCTCTTGCACGCCCTCCACTTCTGATGATGTCAGGAATGGGGTGTCGGTAGAGAATGTGCCTGCCGGAAACAAACAATGGTTCGTGCTAAGGGTTTCATATGGACGGACGCTTTACAAAGCAAAAGCCTTTGTAGAGGCGAAAGGAATGGAATGCTATGTCCCCTGAATCATTGTTTAGAACAGATTTATAATGTGGGGAAAAATAGAAAATTTGCGTCAAATATTATTTTTAACAGAAAAGTTGAATAATATAAAAGGAGCTTTGACAGATGTGGGACGCACATATATATGGATTGCAGCACAAGTTGGACGTAACCATGTTATTGTTAACAGATTGTGTATTAGCACAAGCGACCTGATCATCAAGCGCAATCTAAGATTTCGTAATTTTGCAAGTAAATATTCAAGAATTGCTAGTGGATAAAAATTTAAATTCTTGCGACTATGAGCCATATATCAGAACATATCTTTAAGTTATACAACCAGTTGTCAGAGGACGAAATACAGCCTATAGATGATAATGTTGTTGTTAATGCTATTAACATAATAAACAGGATTAGTGTAAATAATTCTGATTCATTATTCTATTTTCTAACAGCAATGAATTTGCTTAATGCTGCAATTAAAACAGCACAACACAAATCTCAATTATCTCACGCTTTTATAAAGACTCGTGTAAGTAAAATTGCTGATAAAATACTGCAAAACCCAAGTTCTTTCACAGAAACATATCTGTTTTATGATAATGCACAGAAATGTATGTATTTTGAGGTATATGATGTAATATTTAGCTTTCACCAGATACTAGAGACTAAATTAATCAAGAATATTGCATCAAAAAGAAATCGAATTCAATGGACGGGTATTCGACTTCAAAGGATTGCTCAAAACATTTATTTATATGCAGAACAGTTATTTGATAATAGTTGTAAAGACGATAGCGAAATGAAAAGCATTGTGATAAATAAAATCAATAACGAAAAAAAGTTCGATGAAGCATCAAATACTAAATTATTTCCTTGCCCAGATTGCGGAAAAGAAATTTCTATCCATGCAAAAACGTGCCCACAATGTGGAAATGATTTATGTGCAAATAATGAGTTGATGGATGGTATTAAGGAGGGATATTCTATTAAAATTACTTTTAATGGTAATAGTAATTCTGGAGTACTAAAAACTATGGATCGACACTTTGTTACCCTTGCATTGATTGATGAGAAATGGGTAAAGATTAGAACCTCCGCAATAGACAGCATTGAATTAATTGATACGAACGAAATCTCAACAGAACTGTTAGCACAACAGGCAGAAGCTTTCTTTTTACGCATATTTGAGCTCTCCAATATCGACAAAGAAACATTAATATCTACCAATTCCACAATTACTCAAGTTGATAAGCTCAGTCTAACAATAATAAAAGACAGTGGTGAAATTGCAACTTGTGTAAAACCATGCATTGTAGGCTACAAGAAGAAAGAGTGTACTATTGGAAAACGTGTATATTGTGGAAATATAGGGACAAAAGGTAGATGTTATAATTCTATCGTTGAAATGACTTATGGAGGACTTATTGATTTCTTCCACAAAGCTGTATCTCATAGTAAGAATATCACTCAAACAAGAAGGGCACAAATTATATCCATCTTAACTTACTTGAT
>UQWT01000105.1 GCA_900544815.1 uncultured Bacteroidales bacterium
TCCGATAATACTACCGAAGGGAATCGCCTGCAACGCATTGGTTGCTACCTGCGAAGGAGTTGTGTCAATTGCCATAATTTAGAAAATTAGATAATCATTAACTATTTTAGTTATCTCTTCTGGGGTTTTGATAGCAAACCCCTCTTGGTCAAGCAAGCCCCCATAAACACCATGATTGTTATTTAATTCATCTGTGCTTGAACTTCTCTCCATATCCTCAGTTGTTGTACCACCCAACTCTGCATAAAAGCTAACAATTCTTGCAATAAATTCATTTGTTGCTTCATCTCCGTTTGCCTTTACCTTTCTTAAACTGAGAACTGTTTGTGGGTTTGCCAAAGTATGAAGAATCTCATGACATAGCAAATGGAGTCCCAATTCAGGCATAGCCATATCTTTGTTGATAATTTGGAATCCTTCACATGCTGTTCCTAAATCTGTGCTATAGAATTCCTTACAAGATGTTTTACAATAATCAGTAACTCCCTTAGGTTTATACTTATTGTACTTCTCTGCAATAGTTGTTGGCGAAAAATGTTGTTTAACGATGTCTGCAATCACATCTTTTTCTTTTTGATCCCAAAGGACTACTCCCAATTGTCCAAAAGTTTCCTTGTCAAGTAAAACAATTTTTGTAACATCTACTCTATGTTGGAAATTAGAAATGCCAAGAACTTCCTTCAGTACATATAAGATAGCATTCTCGACCTTTTTGCTAAATTCCACTAATTCTTCTTGTTGTACAACCTTCCAATTTATTCTTATTGGAGATTTCCAACCTTTTGCAATGCTTGAAATACTATTTTGATCTAACATTGTATGGTTCGTTATTTCTTCCTTACTCATTTACTATTAGGCTTTTCAGGACCCGCCTCTCAACGTTGATGGTGCAAAGATATAGCGAAAGCCCGACTGGTGCAACTATTTCCACCAGACGGGCTTTGCGTCCATCGAATAGGCTATTTCTGCCTATTATTCCATAAAAATCTTACTTGTTTCGGTTTCTCGAACCCCAAAAGTGAAATGAGGATTTCAATTCCTCACGGTACTTATCACCGATGTGTACTTCCATACCATTCTCCAAAACGACATATCCATAATAGTACATATCAATGTAGCGAATATTGACGATGAAAGAACGGTGAATGCGCTTGAACATATTCGGGTTCAACTCTGGCTCAATGTCTCCCATGGGGCAAGATTGAGTGTAACACTTGCCGTCAATCATGTGAATAACACAGTTGTCCTTCATTGCCTCAATATAAGCAATGTCACTGACGGTGATGCGCTTGCATCCCATACCACAACTAACCAAGAATACATCGGTAGGGTACAAACACTCGTTTGATGCTTTCATTTCTGTTCTCATAATATAATTTTGTTTGAGCACCTCACGATTAACGCAAAGGTACTTCAAACCATGAAAACAGGTAGCACGAAACCACCATACAGCCATATTATCCACCAAACAGACATCAGGGTACGATGAAGGGTCTATACGCCACTTGTCATCGTGGCATATAGACCCTTGTCGTTTCCCGTGAGGTGCGGGTAAATATAATTGCTGGGCACCTAATACTCCTGCCCAGCTTAGGAGTTTATCTAATGTTATTAATTTCTAAATTGTTATTGAGGATATGTATTACGTCCACATTTTATGGAGTGGAATATTTTTCCAAGAAATTGTCGTCGTTTATGATCCGGAGAATCTGCATACTTCTCAGATTCATCAGATTGCCACGCTTCAATATCTTTTTTTGTCATAACCTTTTGATCTTTTGACAAAATTAAATCTACAACTTCAGTATATACATTATCAAAGATACGGATACCTGCAGCGGAAATATTACCTTATGTCACCGATTTTAGTTGTGGACAATCGGCAAAGGCAAAGTCACTTATAGATGAAACTCTCGGAGCATAGATTGTTTCAAGACCAATACAATCCTGAAAAGCCACCGACTCTATACTCTTTACATCTTGCAAGTTAATAACTTTCAGCGGTTTACAATTCAAAAATGCACTAGACGGCAAAGTCTCAACTCCGTTAACAGTTAATTCAATACTGCCATCATCTGCACTACTTAGGGCATCTTTTATCTTCTTAAGCACATCTCTACCTGCATTTGCATCTAAAGTGATTTCAATGTCCTTTTTACTCGCAGCCAAAGCCTTTTCTATCACCAGTAAGGCATTTTCTGTAGTTGTTACAGCATCGCCCCCTTCGATAACGCTG